>JAUYAO010000046.1 GCA_030692565.1 Nitrospira sp. | reverse complement strand
CCCGCATTATGCAGCGCATTGACATTCCCGTCGCATGCGGCGCGGTTTTGGGATGATTGGAACGCGATTTTCTGGCGCGCAGACGCGGCTCGACTTCTCTGGCGGCGGGCCGGAGTTCAGCGGGTAAGAGTTTTCGGGTTGACGAGACGGGTTTGATTTTCGGGGGCTTCGCGCCCCGCCGTTCAGGTTACGAGGCGCGGGATGCTTGCGAGCGCGAAGCGCAGGATTTCCCGCCCCGGACACGATGTCGGCAGATGAACCCGGATCATGGTCTTCATCTCGACGACGCGTGCGGCGATTTTGATCAGCCGCAGGCGCAGCGTGTCGAACTGCGCGACGCGCCACATGGAGCGCCGCGGCATCGACAGGCGCAGGCCCCACATCAGCCAGTAGGCGCCTGCGTGCAGGAATAGGCGCAACTGATTGGCGCTGGCCTTCGTGCAAGACGTGCGGTCGGCAGCCAGATGCGTCTTCCAGGATTTGATGTGGTTCTCGGCCTGGCCGCGCCGGCAATAGACATCTTCGTAAAGTCTGCGCGCGTTGCTTTTTTTGAGGCTGGTGACGACGAAGCGCGTGTCGGGCCCTTCGGAGCCGGCCTCGATCCGCGCGATGACCCGCTCGACGCGGCTCCAGCTTTTCGCGCCGTCGTAAAATTCCTTGAAGCCGCGCGCCTTGCCCTGCTTCTGCGTGGCCTCGTAACGCGCCTTCACGCTGGCTTCGAGCCCGATGATGTGGGAGCGCAACGTGGTGGTCGGCGCGACGCCGAGGATGTAGTCAATGCCGTTGACCCGACACCAGTCGAGCACCTCGGGGCAGCATATGTGGACGGCCTCATGGCAAGCACTTTTTTGGCGCTTCGAACGATTTGGTCGGCTGCGGTCATATGTCCGGCCTGTTGGTGCGGAGCATATGTCCGCTGGCCTTGATGAAGTCCGACGATCTGGATCCCTATCAATAATACGAGCTATGCGCTCATGCTGTCCGGCGGGTTATTCCAGAACTTCGGTGGTGACCGTGTCGTTCATCACGTTTCTTTGCGCTTGCCAAACCTGGACTCGAACCGGCGAGACTTTCCTTCGAAGCTTTTTTCGAGCGGCGGCGACCGTCCATCTTACGCTTTAGCGAACATCTCGGTGCGAAAACTCTCGCCGGTTTTCATCATCGCCCAAAGGATCCGCGCGAGCTTGTTAGCCAGCGCCACCGTAACCAGCCGCGCCGGCTTCTTCGCCAAAAGCGCGACGATCCAGTCACGCAACGCGCCCTTGCGTTTTCCGACCACGTTTAGCAGCGAGGTCGCTCCCAGGACGAGCGATTTCCTGATGTACCGGTTTCCTTGCTTGGTGATCGCCCCGAGCGTCTGTTTGCCTCCGCTCGAATTCTGGCGAGGCGTCAGACCGAGCCAAGCGGCGAAATCGCGTCCCGTCTTGAACACGTTGGGGTCCGGCACGCTGGCGGAGATCACAGAGGCAATGATCGTTCCGATGCCGGGAACCTCGTCGAGCAGCCGACTCATCTCGCTTTGCTTATGGGCGGCGGCAATTTCCTTCTCCAGATCAGCGATCGATTTATCGAGATTCTCGAGTTGCCGGGCCAGAACCGTCACGACGGCCCGGGCTGCGTTCGGAAGCGTTGCGTCACTTTCGGCCAGATCACACAGTTCATCAACTCGGCCGATTCCCCTGGCCACGATTATGCCGAACTCCGAAAGATGGGCGCGCAACGCGTTGACGCTCATAGTCCGCTGTTTGATCAACAATTCGCGCGTTTTGTGCAGCATCAGCGTCGCTTGTTGCTCCGCGCTCTTGACCGGAACGAAGCGCATTCCAGATCGCGACATCGCTTCGCAACAGGCCGCGGCGTCGACCGCGTCATTCTTGCCGCGCTTGACGTAGGGCCTGGTGTAGGACGGTGGCATCAGAAACACTTCGTGACCCATTACCTTGAGCTCCCGCGCCCAATAGTGCGCCGAACCGCACGCCTCCATGCCCACGAGGGAGGGGTCGATCCCCGAAAAGAACTCCCGCATCTTCGTCCGCGTCAACTTGCGCGCCACCGCGGGCCCACCTTCGCTCTCCAGCGCGTGTATCTGAAAATAGTTCTTGGCCAGATCGACGCCGATTCTGATAAACTTCTTCACGGACGGTCTCCCTTCTTTGTGGCGCACTCCGGCGACCACGCTTTGGCACTAGATGCCGTCGAGGAGAGGCCGTCCACATCATCAGTAATGACTGTCGCCGCGCAGCATGATTTCCGTTCGTGGCCAATTGGCCCGGATGGCGCGCAGCAGGCGGCGAAGAAAGGCGCGGATTTCCTTGCCGCCGGGCCGCTTGGCGGGACGCAGCACGGCGGTGATGAAGCGGCCCGCGCCGTCGAACACGACGATGGGTTGAAAACCATACTCGTCGTAATGCGCGTTAAACAGCCGCAATTGCTGGCCGCCATGCACGGCGTCGAAGGTGTCGTCGATGTCCAGCGTGATGCGTTTGGGAACCTGCTTGAACGACTCGCAATACAGATCGACCATGGCGCGGCCCATGCGCAACAGCGCGCGGGTATCGGGCAGGTTTTCGAGCCGCGAGATCGTCGATTGCGAACACAGATCACGCTCTGAAGGCGCCAGATCGTGCGCCATCTTGAAGACCGGATCGACGCGAAGGCTATTGGCGTCGTTGCCGTCCTCGTGGCCCGCCGCGATCATCAACAATCGAAAGCGGATGATGTCGGCGACAGAATGTGTGATTTGATCGGGCGCGCGCGGATCGACTATGCAGACGGCCATGCGTTCCGCGACGCGAAGACGTTGCTCGACCTCGCGCAGCACCAGAACGCCGGCGTCGGACGACAGCAGCCCGCCGTCGAATTGGGCCACTATTTTCTTGCGCCCAACAGGTGATAAGCCGGGCAGCATCTGCATGGAATCAGCCATGGCGGGTGTGGCTTTCCTGAAATCGCGTTGATTGGAATTGAGAACCAAATCATACACGAAGTCAGTCGGTTAAACTACATAAGCCTGCTCGCGACGCATAATGCGGGCTAGTTTTCTTCAGACTGCTACGAAGTCTTGTTTGCGTCAATAATGGCGCGGAACGATGGGAGGGCGCGCCCGGGTTCCCCCTGAATGGAAAGTCGCCACAGTCGCCGTGAATAGCCCCTAGGGAGGCTCTTCTGTGGTTGCCGCCCGTAATGCAAGAGACTTCTTACCTTCAAAGCCTGTGATCGAGTGCGAACTTCTGTCAGGCCTCAGATTGCGGCACTTTCAGAAGCCGCGGGCCGGTATGGTGATCTGCAGATCAGGTCCAAATCTGATTTCCGAGCTTTTCACTCTCAGAGCTTCACTGGCTTTTCCTGATCCAGATCTATTCGATCATTGCGCCCATTCAGGTCGTCGCCTTCTCACACTCCCCTTTGCACCGACAGTGGTAGCTTACAGCACGATGCTCATGCCGCTGCTGCCAACGCCGGATCCCTGAAATTTTCCTTCCGCCGAAATCAAGGCGGACCAGGATCTGTTCGACCGGCTCGGCGTCAAACTCGACAGCGATGGCCGCTATCCCGCGAACGCGCCGATCGGCGGACGCCTTGAAGCCCAAGCGTCGCCGAATGCGGCTGAAAAGGACCGTTGACGCTGACTCACGACGACCGCTAGTGGCGCCATTAAACCGTGAGATCAGACAGTTGATCGAATACGCGGGGATCACAGCACCTCGAGCAAGCGCCCGGATACCTGCGAAAGTCGAGCGGCACCAAATTGGCTTGTAACAATCTGGTATTCGGCGCACATTTCTCGTTCTGACACTATCGAAAATGTCAGAGATGGGGTGGATGCCGCTCTCCCCAACGGCGTCATGATGCGTCAAGCTTATGATGCT
>JAUYAO010000045.1 GCA_030692565.1 Nitrospira sp. | reverse complement strand
CGGATCTCGACGCCTTCGTGCTGAAGATGAAGGAGCGGGCCGTGTCGTTCGTCGTGGAAGCGTTTGACACGCCGGTCTGCCGCATGGCGGTGATCGAGGATCCGGACGGCAATCACATCACGATCCACAAGCGGCATGCATGAGCAGGCGGCTGTTCATTTCACATTGATCGTCCCTACCCGTCCCTCCAACGTCATCGCTGTTCCGAAGACGTTGCACTTGGCTTGCATGGTTCTGGCCAGAACTTCCACCTCCCGGTCCTTCGCCAGCCTGACATACAGGTCTTCAATGCACACGGGATGTAGCAGGATACGCGCAATACGGCCTCGGTCGAGTTCCAAGGCAAAGAGGAACGAGAGATCGTTACGCTCATTCCTGTCGACCGCATAGTCGTCGATGAAATCCCCGGTCGAGTAGAGGATGGCCTTGCCTTTGTAGAGCTCGATGCCTTGCGG
This sequence comes from Nitrospira sp., assembly GCA_030692565.1. NCBI lineage: Bacteria > Pseudomonadati > Nitrospirota > Nitrospiria > Nitrospirales > Nitrospiraceae > Nitrospira > Nitrospira sp. The sequence continues at coordinate 90,629 of JAUYAO010000045.1, read as the reverse complement.
AGTGTGGTTGGAATGGCCCCAATAGAGATCGGCTCCGAGATCGACGATCTGATGAGCGAACATCCGCATGGCAGCAGAGGGCAGACCCCAGTTGGGGCCCACGTGCGCGCTGACCACCACGAGATCGGCCAGGCTGCGGACTTGCTTAAAGACCTGTGCAAGCCGGGACCGATAGGGTTCGACCAAGCCCTTTGCATCGTAGGCAACGTAATGCGTGCCAGGCTTCTTCTCCCCCGCCTCCCATTCCGGTTCATTGTCCGTGAGGGCGACCACCGCGAGCCGGCCCTGAGGCAATTCCACGATGGCAGGGGTGAGGGCCTCGGCGAGCGAGGCGCCGGCCCCCGTTCGCTTGATGCCGGCTCGATCGAGCAGCGTGAGGCATTCGAGTAACGCATCCGTTCCATAGTCCAACACGTGATTGTTGGCCAAGGTCACACAGTCGATCTTGGCGGCGCGAAGAAAGTCGATCGCCCGCGGACGGGCGCGAAAGTGAAAGGCTTTGGAATCGGGCTGCCACTCACGCCCACGGCTGCTGATCACACATTCCAGATTGATCAGCCGTCGATCCGCCTTGAGCAGCAGCGGCAACACATCGCTCCAGATCTTGTCCGGCCCGATTGACTGATTCTGGATCACATACTGATCCACCAGCCGTCCGAGCATCACATCGCCGGTCAATGCAATCTGCGCCATGACCTCTTGCCCCGATTACAACCACTCCCGTTGCGCCTTTTCCGCCCGTTCTCCCCACAGTGCGCTGAGCGGCACCTCGGACAGCACATAGGATCCCGGTTCAAGCTGCGGAAGCGCGCGAGCGGCGGCGAGCATGACCTGAGCCGTCAGCACGCTGTCGTCACAGCGCGCTTCCAGCAACAGATGCTGATGGCCAAATCGTCCCGGAGGACCCCGCCGATCGAGCACCACTCCCCGCCCTTCTTCTTCCAGCTCCGCGAGACTCGCCACCGGAAACACCTGCGTGTCTTCCGCCAGAAAGAGCGGGTCGGCACGGATGGCCTGTGTGATCCTGTCTGCATCCGCCTTCTTCTCCAATTCGACGTAGATATACCGCTGCAACCGCCCGTCGGGAGCCCGCACCTCGGCACAGAGCGCATCCTTCACCCCCGTCACACCTCGAGCCATCGTAGTGTGGCGAAGACTGATTCCCGTATGCTGCCGCGTCTCCGTCATTCCCCCCGGTGTCAGCAACGCAAGCCACGAACGAAACACCGACAATGCACCGGGATCCCAGCCTGCCCCTACGATGGCAGCCGCCCGATGATGAAGCGCCATCTTATGAATCGCATGCTTGTGGGCATTCAGCGCCTCTCCATGCAGCGTGGCGCAATCTACAATCGGAATACCGTGCTGAAGAATCTGACCGGCGATCTCCTCGACCGCGTTCGTCGGCGCACAGAGGAGCGCGGCATCGACATCCCTCCCCTGGCCGATGTGGGTCATGACGGGAACGGATCGGAGCGTCTCCGGCAGCTTTCCCGACGCGCTGACGGCCCGCCGCACGATGGCGGCCAGGCTGAGGTCGTGGCTCTGGGTAATGAGTTCGGCGCAGATCTGCCCCACCCTGCCGAATCCGACGACTGCGAGACGCAACGGTTTCATGGATGAGATCCTCTCCCTACTCCCAGAGCAGAATTTCAGGCGCCCGCCGTGGCACCGGCGGCGTCTCGCCGCTCGGATAGCCTACGACTACGGGAAACACCGGCGCATAGGCATCCGGGATGCCGAGACTGCGCTTGATCTTGCGCTGGCCCAACCAGGGCCGCGCAAAACCGATGGGACACGTGCCCAACCCCATCGAGCAGGCGGCGAGCATCAGATTCTGTGCCGCCAGGGAACAGTCTTCTGCGCCGTTATGCGTGTCCGGTCTCGCACAGATAATGATGAGTGTCCCCGCTCGATGAAAGACGTCGTAGTCGGGACTCGAGAGCATGTCGCGATACTTCGTCAGCGGGGAATCAGGCTTGAGTCGTCTGAGCACGTCGGCCTTAATTCGCTCGGACCAGAGGGCGAGCTGTTGCGGGTTCTGAAGCACGACAAAGGCCCAGGGCTGTTCGTTCATCGAGCTGGGAGCGTGGGTCGCAGCCTTGATTAAAGCCTCGACCGTGACTTTCTCGACTGGTTGGTCTGTGTAGGCGCGCACGGAACGGCGGCGGTAAATGGCTTCCATCACATCCATCGCATCACTCCTTGTTCGCGCGATATGCCCACGGTACGGCTCCGCACGCGCGGCGCCTTTCCCTCAATGAGACAGAAATCACCCCTCCCCTCCACACGACTCATGCAATGAGCAATCGCAATGCCGGAGGCTGACGATCTGCCTTCATTTCTCGCAGCGCTCCCGTTACGGCGCGCATCTCTAGGGGATTGGTCTGTTCAGGGCTGGTCGCCTATCAGTCGAGAGGAATGATCCATCCTTATTTCCCACAATCGTCGAGACCTTTCGCCACACTCGGTCAGCGCATCTGTAGCGGATCTCCTCACATCACGCAGACGGATCCATCCCTCTCTAATCCACAACCTTTGGTTTTTCCTTCAGCTAGACGACGGGCCGACTTGGAGGTAGTCTGGTCCCGTTCTTGCCATTGGCTTGATAATACGGATGGATACTCAACCATTGAGTCGGAATCCCACCTCTGGAAAGAAAGATTCAGCCATGAGAAAGATGCTGTGTTCGTTGTGCCTAGTCTCTGCCATAGGACTCGTGCCCCTCGGAATTCCGTTCACAGCCATCGCAGCAGAGACCATCCAGCGGACGGTGCGAGGGGTTGTACTCGCCACGAATACTGCCGTCGAGCCTCCCACGGTCGTCGTGAAAGTTATCCTGCCGAATAAGGAAGAGTTGATTGTGGGAACCCGCGTACCGGCCGACATCCGGATCACCCGAGGCTCACGGGCGGCCCAATTGGCCGACCTCAAGATCGGAGAAACAGCCGAGTTGACCTACCTGAAATCGCCGGATGGGTTGATTGCACAATCGATTCATGTCCGATAACCAAGGAGCGACCATGCCTACCCGGTGCCATCTGCCGTCACTTCGCTTTTTCCTCTGTCTGTTTGTTGTGGCAATACTGTCCGGCTGCGCGAGCCGCAAAATCGTCACGGCGGTCGAAGACCAGAGTACCGTCCAGAGGGCGGCACCAGAAACCCCGGCGCCTGTGGCGGCAGCCACGATCTCTCCACAGATTCCGTCTGAGCCGCCGAAAGCCGAGCCGGCAGCGCCGATAGAGCCGGCGCCGGTCCAACCGGAACCAGCCAGGATTGAAAAGCCGACGGTCCCGCCTGTCGCGAAAGAAGCACTGGCTATGGAACAGCCACCCGCTCCAGCTGCGGCACCAACACCATCCCCTCAACCGGCCGCGCAACCGGCTCAGGCGATGGCCGCACTGTCCGACGTGTTTTTCGATTTCGATCGGTTCACCGTTCGCAGTGATGCGCAACCGATGCTTGAAGCCAACGCCGGCGCTCTCAAGTTGCAACCCGATCAACAGATCGTCATTGAAGGCCACTGCGATGAACGGGGAACGAGCGCTTACAACCTGGTCTTGGGCGAACGACGGGCCCAATCGGTAAAACGCTATCTCCAGGTCCTGGGGGTTCCGCCATCACAAATTCGAATCACCAGCTATGGGAAAGAACGTCCCTTTTGCACGGAACATAGCGAAGCCTGCTGGCAGTCCAATCGACGCGCTCACTTCAGGCACCCGTAATAAGACTGAGCAAGGAAAGCCTCTGCCGTCAGGGCGGCATGAGTTCAACCGTTTGATTCCAGGGAGGGTACTGTGAAGCAAGCAATCGTGTGCGGCATAGGAGTGCTGGGGCTGGTCACGCTGGTCGGATGTGCAGGCACCGGGGAGGTGATTCCACTTCCACTCCATCCGGTTCCGGCCGTCGCCGGGAAGATGACCCCACAGGCCGCACCGTTGCGGGTGGCGATAGGCGCTCTTGAGGATGGTCGAAGCTATCCCACAGGTCTTGGCGTGAGAACCCACCTCTGGGGAGGGATCAGTTACTTCGACGTTCCGGGAGGCAAGCCCACCGAGGCCGTGGCCCAGGCACTGACCGACTACTTGGCGGCCGGAGGCTGGCAGATCCTCAAACCCGGAAGCCGGGAAGCAGCGGATGTGATCTTGGCAGGTAAGATTCAACAGTTCTCCGTCCACGCCAAAAGCCGGGTCGGCTTCACAGAAATGACGACCACGACCAAACTCGCCATCCAGGCCACAAATACAGCTGATGGGAGTGTCGTTCGTATGACTTTGAACGGCAGCGGGTCTGAGGACGTCTTCTGGTTCGACCCGGAGGATATGCAGATTTTGCTCAACGCTGTCCTCACCGACAGTTTCGGCAAATTGATCCAGGACACCACGGTTGAGAACAGGATGCTCCGGCTGAAAACTCCATGAGCAGACGAATCGCCAGATTTCACCGGCGCCGAAGACGATCTGTACGCACCGGAGCGATATCAGCATCTCAAGCCGTCCCTCATTGTGAGCGCTGAGCCCTGAGGAGGCACAGAACTCATGTGACACAGCACTCGGAATACTCCACTCCGAACTTGCGGAAACATTTATGTATCGCCGTGTCATGGCTTTCGACTTCGACGGCACACTGGCCGTCAATGGGAATGTGCCTCCCGAGCTGGAGTCAGCATTGGCGCGCTGCCGCGACAGCGGCCATGTGCTGTTTCTCGTCACGGGGCGCCGCTACGAAACCGTCCAGCTCGGCTATCTGGGAAGTCTGTTCGCCGGCATTGTGTGGGAAAACGGCGCAGTCCTGAGCCATACGGCCAGCGGGGAGACCTATCTCCCGTTCGGTCAACTCGACGCACGACTGCTCAAGGCGATTGAAGAAGCAGGTATTCCATTTGAGCGGGGGCTCGCCATCGCCGCGACCTGGATTCCCCATGACCAGGCTCTCTGGCGCATTCTCAGCTCCCACGGCGGCAGCACGTCGGTCGAATACAACAAAGGCGCGGTCATGGTCCTGCCGCCCGGCGCGACGAAAGGATCCGGCCTCGAACGGCTCCTCTCCTTGTGCGGTCTGTCGCCGAGAAACCTCGCGGCGTTCGGCGACGCCGAAAACGACCTCTCCATGATGACCTTGGCCGAGGTATCGGTCGCGGTGGGCGATGCGGTCCCGGCCGTCATCGAAACCGCCGATGTCCATGCAACTGCTCCAGGCCCTCAGGGCGTTCTTGAGATTCTCAACGAGTATCCGCTGGGCGGGAAATTTCTTGATATCCCTCTCAAACGCGAGCGCCCGGTCTTACTGGGCCAGACTGAAGACGGCACAACCGTCGATATCCCAGCGTCCCGGTTAGCCGGACGCAATCTGGGCGTGTTCGGCAATTCGGCGACCGGCAAGTCCTGGATGGTCGGCTTGATTGCGGAAGGACTCCATCATGAGGACTATCAAGTGCTCCTCATCGATCCCGAAGGGGACTTTCGCGGGCTCCGCGTCCTGCCTCGATTCGTCTCGGTCAGCGGTGACCGGGCTACCCTGCCCCCTCCGTCCGCCGTCGTGTCACTGCTCGACGAAGGCGGCGTGTCTCTGGTCCTCGACCTGAGTCAATATCCGATCAACTTGCGAAGCCCCTATATTGTGGAGCTGATCCGGACGCTGCGCCCGGTGCGCGAACGCAAATTTCGCCCCCACTGGATCGTCCTGGATGAAGCCCAGGAGTTTTTGTTTGAAGGGAGTGAGGTCACAACGCTGCTCCGTCCGTTGCTGGAGACCGGCGGCTGGGCCTTCGTTTCCTACCGCCCGGACCGTTTAAGCGAGTCGGTCCTGACCTCGCTCCACCACCTGCTCCTGACCAAATTAACCGACAGCCAGATCGGCGACTCGCTGCGGACATACTGTGCTATCTGCAGTCTACGCGATGCACGCCTCGAGCAGATCCCGATGGGAAGCGCCCTGCTCTGTGGCGGCGAACTCGTCCGTATGCGCCCGGCGATCCGGCGTGTCCCCCACGTCCGCCACCTCTACAAATATCTCGACATCCCTCTTCCGCAGGGAAAACGATTCTCCTTCAGAACAGACAAGGGCTATCTGGGCGTCGAAGCAGCAAGTTTGTATGAATTATCCCGCTGGATACCGACGCTCCCGCTCGAGTGCCTCGAGTATCACGCCCGCCGGGATGATTTTGTGAAGTGGGCCGACGGGACACTCGGTGACCAAGGGCTCGCCTCCCGGCTGCGAAAAGTGGCGAATCGCCACTATCAGGGAGAAGAACTCCGGGAAGCGCTCACGCAGGTTGTGACCACGCATTACGACGAACTTCGGCAGCTTAAATAGCGGACGGTCTGCGAACTAAGCTCGACAGACCATCGAGCCCGATGCTGTCGCCTATTGCACCAGTGATAGGTGCCCTGTTGAGGCACCTTGCTCAGGGAGCGATACAAACAACGACTTTCGGTTTCTTGCTGGGACGCGAATCCCCTATCGGATCAACACTCTCTCGATTCAGCCTCATATCACTTCCCCGGCACAACGCTTGCTGTTTAAGCGGGTACATCGCCCAGTGCTCCCACAATGAGGATCCCATGGTGCCTTATCAAGAAATCATGACGCCGCCGCCTCTCTGCGCCCATTCCTCTTCGGCGGCGCTTTCGAGAGCCTCGCGTATGGGCGTGCTGTGGCTGGTCATGCTTCTCGTCTCAGGCTGCGCCACCACCAAAGACCTCGATACGCTCCGCGCTCAACTGAACGACCAGATGACGGCGGTCCGGAGTGATGCGGCGCAGTCACGCCAAGCCGTCGATGCCTTAAAGACGGATGTCAGCCTACTGAAATCCCTCGGGGTCGCAGTAGACAGTCTGAAAAGCCGGCTTGATGTCGCACAGGCGTCCCTACAAGGCTTGCAAACCGAAAGCGATTCGCACCGCACCACCCTGGGCAATCTTCGGGTTGACTTCAAGGAATATCGAGTGGCGCACGAAGCCGTTGCCAAAGAAACCGACCGGCTTCGTATGAGTGTCGGATCGCTGGAACAGGGCATGCTGCATCAGCTTCAAATGGAAGTGACCCTGGCCCGGGAACGGATCAAGCAACTGGAGCAGGTCATCGAAAGCCTTCAGAAAAACGCTCCCGCCGAGAAGGGGAAGGAAGGAGCCGCTTCACCGAAACTGTGACGAGAGTAAGAGATCGGTGCGTTCTATAACGGGCTCATACACATCACAAAGGAGGACTCCCATGTCAGTTGCCAAGATCATCGAGATCAGTTCTGAATCGCCGAAGAGCTTCGAGGATGCCATTCAAAGCGGGATCTCCCGGGCCGCCAAAACCATACACGGCATCAAGTCGGCCTGGGTGAAGGAGCAGCATGTCGTGGTGGATAACAGCAAGGTCACCTTGTATCGCGTGGATCTGAAGGTCACGTTTGTGCTGGACTAGCGAACACTTCTGATTGCTCCGCATGGCTTTTCGGTCGCGGCCTCACGCCGCGGCCGTTGCCGCAGTGAGGATCTTTCGTATGCCTCCTACCAGCCTTCGCAGCGGGAAGCTGTGGGTTTTGGCCTGCTCTCTGAATCTGTGCCTCATTCTATCGACGGTGCCCATCGCTGGGGCATCGAGCCAATCCGCAGAATCCCCCACTGAGGTCGTGCGGGCGACGCTCACGGAAGTGTTCCGCATTCTCGATGATCCCAAGCTGAAGGATCCGGCCAAGCTCCTGCCGCGCCGGCGTCTACTGGAACAGGTCATCAGCGAACGCTTCGACTACGCGGAAATGTCCAAGCGCGCCCTAGCCGCCAACTGGACTCCGTTGACCAACGACCAACGAGCCGAATTCGTCGAACTATTCAAAGCCTTCTTGTCCGACCGGTATACGGGAAAAATCGAAGGCTATTCCGGAGAGCGGACGGAGTATCTCAGCGAACGACTCGAAGGGCAATATGCGGAAGTCCGCACCAAGCTCGTATCCAGCAAAACAGAAATCCCGATGGATTACCGCCTGATGAACAAAGCGGGCCGCTGGTACGCCTACGATATCATCGCGGATGGCGTCAGCCTCGTGAGGAACTACCGCAGCCAGTTCGACAAGATCATCCACTCCGACTCCTATGATGAACTGGTCACACGACTACGAGACCGCACCGTCGCCGAGGAGAAGAAGGAAAACCGGTAGCGCTCCGATTGCCCCATCTCCCGGTCAGCTGCCGGTGGAAAACTTCCGCAAACCTGTGTGCCCGGCCAGCTCATGCAGTTTTTCGTGCACCGATTCGTTGCCATAGGCCTGCACCTCGGAGAGGGCCATACAGTAATCGGTCAGCGCCTCCAACCATGCCTTCTGGTTCTCACACGTCAGAGGACCTTGCCGGGCCTCCTCGATCCTGAACGAGGCTTCATTCATCCTGGTCGCCGCGTTGTCCAGATGCATCGGTACTGTCATGCGTTCCTCCCTTCCCCGCACATCACCGCGCTTCCCCGAAAAGATTCGGAGTGGCGCCGCCGCCTACAACAGTCCACCACTCTCCTTTTCAATCTTGCGCTTCCTCGCCAACGTCTCCGCCTGGACCACGTTTTTGCAATGGTCGCAGATCCAGTGACCGTACAACAGGGCAGGTCCCGGCTGTCCACAGAGCAGACAATGGCAGGGCTTTTCGCACGGTGTTTTCTCCTCTGTTGTGCTCTCGGGTTTCATTCCTGTGCGTTCCCCTACCATTGCCATGATGTCCTCCCTTTTCTCTTTCTTCTTCTCAAAAGTCGAGATTCCTCGGACATTGCCGTACATGAACGGGTCAGGAGGTGATGTATCGTTCAAGATGCCCGATCAGCTCTTCCTTCTCGTCGATCATCAGCGCCACCATGTCCCGGAGGGAGACAATACCGACGAACTCGCTTTCCTCGAAGACCAACAGATGCCGGCATCGGTGTTCCTTCATCAGATCCAGGCACTGACTCGCGCTAGCGTCGGGACTGACCTTGATGGGGTCGCTCGTCATCGCATCCTTGATCTGGACCTTTTCCGGGTCCTTCCCCTTCCCGACCACATTCATCGCCAGCTCACGCTCCGTGAAGAGCCCTCGAATCCCTGACGAATTGGTAACGACCACGGACCCAATGAATTCCGCGGTCATGAGTTTGGCCGCGTCGAGAACAAATTTATTCTCATCGATGGTGGCGACTCGTCGCACGATTTTTGACGCGATCGTCATCGCGTGGCCTCCTTTCTAAACCGTCGGGACCTCCAGCACATAGAGCTCCCCTTTCATGCGCTCATGGAGATCGCAGTAGAAAGGAAAACTCCCGGGCCTTTCCGTCCTGAAACGGATCACCAGAGTCTTCCCGGGATTCACGTAGAATCCCTCCACGCCTTTCCCATACGCGGTGATCTGATCGTCTTCCCCGGAAACGAGTAACCCGGTCAGCATCGATGACGTAAATCCGTGTCGGACCTTATCACGATTCTCCAAGACGATCTCGATGGGTCTCCCTACCTGGATGGGGCCACCCTTGGCCAGAAAGAAAGTCCGATCCTCAATGACGATCTCAATCCGCTGCTCGTGGCCACCTTGGACCTGGCTCTCGGCTCGAGCCTCTTTCAGGCTCGGTACGGCATCCATACAGAGCAGCGCCATGATACCGGCAGCTGCGCCAAAGAAGGAAAGATGGATCCTCATGGTGCACCTCGCTAGATTGCAGAAAACTGCTTCACCTAGACGCCCCCGCCATAGAGATTCTCCCACGGCGGCATGGTCCCCATCGGGCAGTCCGGGAACAACCCCTGAACCTCTCCTCGCTGGCCAATCGCAATCGGCATCCCCCGGCTTACTGTCCGGTTCCCTGCCGATCACTCATCACGCATCACTGATCGCCATGGACACCGTCTTGTGATCATGGCAAATAGCTGGCCGTGGCTCTCAGGTACCCGAAGACGATATCCCGTCGAGCCACCACGCCAACGAGGGCTTTGCCCTTCAGGACCGGCACTCGGAGCAGGTGCCGCTCCTGAAGCAGACGGACCACATCCTTGACCGGCATCTCTTCGGTGACGGTAACAACATCACGCGTCATGATGTCCGTTGCGGCCAATCGACCGAGATCGTTGCCTTCATCCATCACGCGCAATAGGTCGAATTCACTCACCAGACCGACGAGAGTCCGATCCTCTTCCACGACAGGGACGCTCCCGACGTTCCGCTCAGCCAAGATATCGGCAATGGCGGATCCCTTCGCCTGCGGGCTGACCGTGAAAACCGCATCTTCCATCACCTCCCGAACGGTCAAGGTCTTTGGATCACGGGGCCTCGTGAAATACGATGCCTTTCTCATTAGTCCCCCTTTTCCCCGGCCTGCTCCTGTTGCGTCCGCGTCCTGACTCCGGCTATTTTGTAAGAGGCAAGGACGGTGCCGATCCATCAAAGGAATGAGAAGGAAGAAATGCGATGGATTCAGCCTGATTTCCGGGGAAAGAGAGGGAACTGCGAAGACGAGCTCCCTTTCTGCTGTCGCAGAAAGGGCCAGGAGACCGGATGAAGCTGCCTCACAATGCTACGGAGAACCGCTGACCTACTGAAGCGCGGCCGGCATTTCCGGCTCAAAAACGAACGAAGCTTGCCTCAACCCTCCCCTCCTGCGCTGCGCAGTCTCACGAATGCCGACAAGTGGAACTTCCGATGCTCCGAGGCCGCTTGGTGCCTGCGAGAGGGATGGCCGCTGGAGATAGCAAGCAGGGTATGCGGTTCTTTAGACAGGCTCAAAATTCTCATCCGCATGGTAATGCCCCGAAAGAAGCGCGCGAACCGAAACCGGTCTTTCTTCCCGGAAAAGGCACGAGCAGAGGAGCTGACATTCAGCCAGATGGGGTTCCCGGATTTGGTATGCGTCTGGATATCGAAGTTGCGAACGCCGCAGCCGAGCCGGTGTCCGACGGCGCACGAGAGGGAACAGAACGGGTGACCGGAGAGGGTCTCGCCGCGCATCACCTCGCGACAGGGACACCCGATCACTTCACCGGCCCGGAACCCCAGCAACTGCCCCGCCGCCTTGTTCCACAGCACGACGATGCCCTGCTCGTCGGCCAGCATCGCACCGTCGGCGGCTCTGGTTAGCATGGTACTGATGAAGCGTTCCATCGAAGAACCTCATGAGAGCCTTATGGAAACCCAGCTATTGAGACACTCACGTATTGTGCCGACCGCCCGCAAAACGTCACATGCTATTTCACCATGCCATATTTACCTGTTCAATTGGGAGACCACATCATACGCTTTTACTCCCATGAACAGGGAAGGAACGTGGCGATAATTGCGACAGAACTGTCCGGAAAATTGGACAGACGATTACATGGCCCACTATCTGTCCGCCGAGTCAATCCATTTGAAGATGAAAGCACTCGCCGGTCATTGCCCCCAGATGAAGCCAGGGGGCCGAACGACGGCAAACATCGAGACACAATCTATCTGATGCAGCCCATGCATAACTCTGAACGAGACGACCAGCAGACTACCAGCGTCTGGTTTCCCTGTGGAGCGTTTCGCAACAAGATGGTACCCGGTGGTGTGCTCATTCTCCTCAGAGAGGCGTCACGGGGGCATGACGCACTACACACTATCTTGATGCGCGTAGGGGATCATTCACTATATATGCCGATATGACAGCAAGGGGGAGCGTACCTCACTCCGTGGCATCCAATCTGCTCATATGAAAGAGCCCCGAGTCGTTCGGAGGCAATGCAAGGAGGGATGCCATGGCACGGAGTGCCACGCCAGCCGCTCTCTGATCGTCGAGAGCATCGCTCGCCACCCAGGCTGCAGTCTGGACAACTTGGTGACGTTCTGCCACGAGTTGACATCGAACCAGAAGCGAGGAGACCCTGAGGAAACGATCACTGAGAAGGGGCGCAGGGGAGGTCATTGAACATGAAGGAGCGGCGCGGGTGGATCAGGGCATTCCTTCGGGAGGTTTTCGGCATGCCCCGCCAACACGTGCTCGTCTTTCTCTTTGCAACCATCTTGTTCATCATCTTGTTCATCATCGTAGAGGTGGAAGTGATCGAAGGGTGGCATCTCATCCATCTCATCGAGTTGCTCGGCATCATACTGGTCCTGTATATGGGATGGGCCACGTGGCGTGTTGCACGAATTCTGAAACGATGAAGCAAGGGAAGCCAGAGGCTGTTTCCTGGCGAGAGGATGTCCGGGCCCTTGATGAGACCAAAAAGGAGGTGAGCCCTATGATACGGTCATCGAAAACGAAGGAGTCAGGAGCATCACGCCGTGTACCGCCATCAATCGGTGCGAGTCGGACGGAGGGAGCCGCACAGTCTACTGCAAAGACCGAGTCTGCTCAGAAGTTCATGGTGTGGTCCGAAGACCGGCGCGAACGAATCGCGGCAAAGGCATACGAGCTCTGAGAGCAACGCGGATGCCGCCAAGAGTATGACCTGGAAGATTGGCTTGACGCGGAAGCGGCCGTCATTCAATCATTGTCCGCAACCCCCAAGTAATCGGGCGTCGATGCAAGTCCCAGTGTTCTGAGAGAAGGTCTGACTCCGTTCCGTATGCTCCTGCGCCACCAAGATGGCCATCAAGTCGCTGCCGCCGTCGCCAATCCCGACACCCTCCCACTCAGAAGGTGAGCACTTTGTCCGAGTCCACGACCCATTGGGCCAGTTGATTCATCGTGCTGACTTCGATGCCTTCGATGAGAGCCGGCTTGTCCAGTCCGCGCGCTTCTATGCACGTGCCGCAGGCTTTAACTTGCCCCTGGCTGCCCACCACTGCCTTCAACATCCGCTCGATGTTGTAATAACCCTGCGGAGTTGTCTGGCCAGGGAGCGCCGCACCGACGGCGTCCGCCATCAGAAAAACGCGGATCTCTGCGGCGGCATGATCCCGCTGCAACTTCATCGCCAACCGCAGTGCGTTGTACGGCTTCTCGGAGCCATAGGGAGCTTCGTTGAGAATAAAAAGAATTTTCATGGATCACCTCGCTGTCAAAATAAGGTTGGGGTTGAGGGAAGAGTCGATCCGTTTCCGGTCATGCTTAACCTCAGCCTTACCCTTACCCTCTGGTTGCTCTCACGCGGAATACGGTGAACGCCGCCGCCTTCATCCCCACCGCTGCCTCATCCAGATGCTTCGGCACTGTCATACATGCCTCCCTGTGTGATTACCGCACCTTCACGAAAGGGAAACGCTCCCGCATCGTTCGGGTGATCAATCCGATGCCACATTCGTCCCCGATCAGTTCCACCGCCACAATCGCATCCGCATCCTCGAAGTCGATGCGCGGCGCAGCACGCTGCTTCCGTAAATGCTCCATCAACACTCGATCCAACTCCTGCTCCAGTGGCTGACTGTGGATCGCCCCCGCATGCCCCCGCCGCTCAACCCGCACATAGAATGACCCGCTGTCGATCCGGTCCGCATAGGCCAGCACTGCCGGTTCGAGCTGGGCGGACAGGTTTTCCGCCTGGAAGGGAAACGTGCGATCGATGAGTACCAGCCTCGACAACGGATGGAGAAACCCCGGTGTGTCCGCCTCGCGGCCTCGCAGATGATCGCAGAACGCGTTGTGGTCCTCGACCCGTCCGACCAGCACTCCGAGAAACGAAGTCCACCAGAAATCGCCCAGGGGCTTCACCAACCTGGCCAGGTGCCGCTGTTCATGGTCCTTGGCTGTCAGCACCACATTCCACAAGCGGGAAGGCTTCGGCAACTCTGGCTCTGCCATTGAGGCCACTGGTCCCTCCGCACAGTTCCCTTCACCCACAGCGATACGTCTCCAATGTCCCGGCTTCGACCGCGGTTTCCAGATCTTTGATCGTCCTCCCGGACAGCACCGAGCTGACATGTTCCTCTACCACCTCACTGCCTGGACGCGCCTCCGCGTCCCGCTGTTTGATGAGCAGCCACTGCCGAGGCCGGTCTTTCATGCGCAGCAACGTGAAGCCGCCACGCAGACGTTGCCCATGCAAAGAAACCTCCACCTTGCCTGCACGAACCATCAGGGCCAGGGACTCCATGTCATGGTTCGCATGAAGGGGCTCGAACCAACCCGTATCCCACACCAACACAGGCCCGCTTCCATAATGACCTTCTTCGATGACACCTTCGAAGTTCGCATAGTCGAGATCGTGATCCTCCACTTCAATGGCCAGCCGCTTGACCGATGGATCCAATGAAGGGCCTTTGGGGACCGCCCAGGACTTCAACACCCCGCCGACCTCCAGCCGGAAATCATAATGGAGGTGAGAAGCCCGGTGTTTCTGTACCGTAAAGATCGGCCGCTTGAGTTTCGACATATGCTCCTAGGCCTCAGAGCTTGTAGCCGAATCGGCGTAAGAGCGCTTTCCGTTCGGCGATCTCGGTCTCCCCTTCGATCCCCTCTGGAGGATATCCGTCGACCACACCGAGAATGCCACGCCCCTGCTCAGTCTCCGCCGCGATTACCTCCACCGGATTGGCCGTCGCACAGAAGATCTGGCACACTTCCGGAACCAGGCGGAGAACCGGCAGCACATTGATAGGGAAACAGTCCTGCAACAGCACGATGAAACTGTGTCCTGCGCCGATTGCCAGCGCGTTGGTCTGCGCCAACGCCATCAACGCCTGATCTGTCCCGCTCCTTCGCACCAGGCGAGACTCCGAGGCTTCGCAGAACGCCAGACCGAATTTGATGCCGGGCACAGCGGTCACGAGCGCCTCATGCAGATCCTCCACCGTCTTTATGAAGTGGGCCTGGCCGAGCACGACGTTGACCGACTCAGGTTTCTGAACCGGGACCGCACGCAACGTGATCGACATCAATGCCTCTTTGATCTTCTATGGTTTCACGATGAGAACGGGACAGGTCGCCACCTGCGCCACTGCGTGGGATACGCTTCCAAGCGAAATTGCTTTGACACCCGTCAGCCCTCGCGATCCGACGACCAGCAAATCCACCCCCTCGCGCTGCGCCGCCCGGACAATCGTGTGAGCCGGATGGCCGGACAATACTCGTGTGCGAAGTGGGATCTGAACATCTTTCAGTGCTTCCAGCGCCCCCTCGATGGCCTGATGCGCAACCTCCTTCCGATGACGGAGGAACTTCGCCTGCATCTTTCGACTCTCTGCGTCATGAAAACGGTCGAGCACCAGCTTTTCGGCTCCCAACGGACGCGCCACACTGACCACCGTGATTTCGCGCAACTCAGGCAGCGTGGCTACGACACGAGCCGCTCGCTGCGCATCGGCCGAACCATCCGTCGCCAGCATGACCCGCAGACCTCCGCCATGCTGGGCCCTGCCGGGGACTAAGAGCACCGAGCAGGGAGCATAGGCCACCAACCGATGGGAGACGCTGCCTAATCCAAATCCCGCAACCTGAGAGAACCCGCCCCGCCCGGAGATCACGAGATCCGGCTCATATTCCCGAATTAATCGAAGAAGCTCCTGACTTGGGACTCCCTCCCGAGTGATCACCTCCACTGCCGCAAACTTCTCTTGCAGCAGCCGTTGCGCCCAGCCAAGAGCCGTGTCGATCATCGCTTCCTGCTGCTGCAGCAGAAGCTGTCGACCTGTGGATCCGATCGCGTCAGGAATCTCCAGCGGCCCCAGGATATGCACCAGCGTGACAACCGTATTCCTTGGGTGCGGAAAGACCCGCATCCACTGGACGATCTTCTCTGCCGCACCGGATTCGTCCAATGCGACCATCCAACGCCTGGCTCCCACAAGCCACCTCCTGAGATCTCTAGCCGAAGAGAACGCTCCCTCACAAGAGACAAGCATTGGCTGTGCCGGACTCGTTAGACTTGATAAAGATTTAACCGTGCACCTCCCTCGTGCACTTTTCTCCAAGAAACAGGTGATTAGGCCAAGAAGATCGTGGAAAGATTCTATACCCGATGAGGCGCTGTCCTAAAAAGCTACAAGAGAAGAAGAGGGAAGTGTGGCTTCAAAGGCCTTCGGGGCTGACTTGACCCGGGATGGAAGAGGGTTATCCTGTAACTGAGTGGAGGCCTCGGTGAGAGGAACAGCCAAGGATAGAGAGACCGAGCGAAGGGGTGGTGAGCAAGCCCGCCGAACGAGTGGGAAGCCTGAAATCCCTCCAAGGTCTCAAGAATGGATCCAAGCTCTCCAAACCCGCCTCCGCTCCGCTTTTTTGTTCCCGGACAATCTCCTTACAAGATGAGCGGCCTCTTCATCTTCCCCGCCTGGGCGGGGTTATTTTTGTATGTATCTCGATGTATGGCGGATAAAAAAGGGGCCTGCCCTTATGTGGCTTCGCGGGATGCCGCTCACCGGCCGGGATCAGATTCAGCAATCCTTCAGTCGCTGGAGGCTGATTGCTCCGCGTCTCAACTTCGTACACACTCGAATCAACGGCCCCGCCGAGTGGCACCGACGATTGACGACGCGCCCCTCGAACCCGAACCCACTACTCTCACGACAACCGCGTCCTCCGCACGTTGGCTGCATAAAAGCAGGCCATACTCCAAAGAGGTTGCCACCCTCGCTAAGCCCATCCCACCTCCCTCACTTCTATACTAATCACTCTCCGCCGGGGATCAACGGAGTCTCGAACCAGTCAACTGTAGCCCGATGCCTCACTGTTCAGGATTCGGAGGCTGTGGAATAACCCCTTGGCCGGTGAGGACGGCAAGAGCCTTCCGGGCATCGCTGATCCTGTCCACCGCGGACCGGTGCAACTCTTCGGCGGTTTTCAGCAGCCGGGCGACGCCCTGCGCTTGCGCTTTCATCGCCGTTGCCACCGCCACTCGCGGAACGACCTCCCATTCATCCATCGCCGGCAGAATGTACCCGTCGTGGAGTCCCTTGTCCGCCGCATACTGTGCGAGCTCATGCGCCGCCGCCATCGCCATCTCATCGGTGATGGTCCCGGCCCGCACATCGAGCGTGCCGCGGAAGACGGCAGGAAAGACGAGGGAGTTGTTGACCTGATTCGGGAAGTCCGACCGCCCCGTGGCGACAATGCGGGCACCCGCCGCTTTCGCCTCCCACGGCCAGATCTCAGGGACCGGATTCGCACAAGCAAACACGATGGCGTCCCGGGCCATCGTCCGCACCCACTCCGGCCTGATGATACCGCCGGCGGCAAAGGCCAGGCACACATCCGCACCGGCCAACGCCTCGGCAATTCCTCCTCGACGCTGATCCCTGTTCGATTCCACACACACCGCCCATTGCTCGCTATAGTCCGGATTCGCTTCATAGGCATGACGATGCAGGCCAAGTATTCCTCCCAGATCGCAAGCCACGATCTTCCCTGTATCCGCGCCACTGGCCTTCAGATACCGATAGGTCGGGATATTGGCCGCACCCATGCCGATCATCGCGATACGGACATGACCGATCTGTTTGCCGACGACCTTCAAGGCGTTGAGCAAGGCCGCGAGCACCACCGTTCCGGTGCCCTGCTGGTCGTCATGCCACACCGGAATCGTGCACAGCCGACGGGCTTCGCGCAGGACGCGAAAGCACTTCGGCATGGCGATATCTTCGAGATTGATCCCTCCGAACGACGGCTCCAGCAGCTTCACCGTGCGAACGATTTCATCCGGATCTTTGGTGCCGAGACAGATCGGCACCGCATCCACCCCGCCCAGATATTTAAACAGCAGCGCCTTACCTTCCATGACCGGCAAGCCGGCTTCCGGTCCGATGTCCCCCAGGCCGAGGACTCTCGTACCGTCTGAAATGACTGCGATCGAATTCGCTTTATTCGTGTGTACATACACCAAATCCGGCTGAGCCTGAATCGCACGGCAGGGAGCGGCGACGCCCGGCGTATACCAGATCGAGAAATCCTCCACTCCTCGAATGGGACACTTGGGCGCTGTTTGTATCTTGCCCTTGTAATACGCATGCAGCCGCACGGCCTCTTCGGCCGGCTTCCGGGCTTTGGCGAGCAACTCTTCCGGCGTGGGCATCAGCTACCCCTTTCCTGCTCCTGCAAATGATTGTGCATCATCAACATGGCACACCTCTGCCCTGCGGGGGACTCTTAATCCGTACTATCTTTGCGTCTTGTTTTCTATCGTGAAGCTGATGGGACTGCCGGACCCGCCTGGACAGGGAGCGGCAGCGCTCCCCGATTCCAGCAGGCGCGCAACTTAACTGAGAGAGAATTCCCTCTGGCGAGTACCGATGTATCCACGTTCCGGCTCCACGGCGCTCTGCCGTCGATGGGCGAGAATCACCGGATCGATCCGCTCGCCGCAACTGACGCAACGCCAGTCGTACGAGGCGAGTTCGTGCACCGGCTCCGGAACCATGAGACCGCCGCAGCGATGACAGCAATCGATGCCCACTGATTTGGCGACGGATTTTCTTGAGACCTTGACCATAATCGCCTCCCTCCTCTCGGCTGAAGTATCGCGTTGCACAATATGAGCCGCAATCCTGGAAAAGGATTCATACCTGCGTCCCCTTTTTGATGCCGGGATGAGCGTATCCTTGAGCCGACCGCCGGTCCTGGGACTCCGCGATTTGGCGGTTTACCCTGCCATCGTCCGCTTGAGCAGCGGGCGTAGCGCCTGCAGAGGCCTGGCATTCAAGACGTCGTGCTTTTCCATCCATCCCCGACGAGCCTGCCCCACCCCGTACCGGAGATTCCCGAAGTCGAGGGTGCTGTGGGCATCGGAGTTGATACTCACCATGACGCCTGCTTCTTTCGCCATCTGACAGTCCGTGTCGGTCAGGTCCAGGCGGATCGGATGCGCATTCACCTCCAGGAAACAGCCCCGTTCGCGCGCATGTCGAATCACCCGCGGCATATCCACATCGTACGGCGCACGTTCATCGATGAGCCGGCCGCTGGGGTGTGCCAGGATCGTAAAATACGGATGGTCCATGGCTCGCAGAATTCGCTCGGTCTGCTTCTGCCGGGAGAGCCTGAAATGGCTATGGACGGCTCCGACAACCAGGTCGAGCCGGCTCAGATCGTCATCCGGAAGATCCAGGCTGCCGTCCTCCAGAATATCCACCTCGATCCCCTTCAAGAGCGTGATGCCGATAGCGGTGTCGTTCAGCCGATCGATCTCCTCAAGCTGTTCACACAACCGTTTGGAATCGAGGCCTTTCGCCATCGCGAGCCGTCGTGAATGCTCGGTGATCGCCAGATATTCCAGCCCGCGGTCGCGCGCCGCCGCCGCCATTTCGTTGAGGCTGTTCTGACCGTCGGTCGCCTTGGTATGGGCATGCAGGTCCCCTTTCAGATCGGCGACCTCCACAAGCCGAGGCAGACGTCCGGCCAGCGCCGCGTCGAACTCTCCGCGATTCTCCCGCAGTTCCGGCGGGATCCAGGGCAGCCCCACTGCCGCGTAGACCGATTCTTCCGTGGCCCCCGCGACAGATTGATCGCCCTTGAACACGCCATACTCATTGATCTTGAGCCCCTGCTGTTGAGCCATCTGGCGGAGCGCCACATTGTGCGCCTTGCTGCCGGTGAAATATTGGAGGGCCGCCCCGTAACTCTCCTTGGGAACCACCCTCACGTCCACTTGCAGTTTGCAGGCAAGTCGGAGGCTGGCTTTCGTTGCGCCCTGCGCCAGCACCTCTTCGACTTCCGGGTAGGACGCAAAACGGTCCATCACAGCACTGCCGGGAGCAGCCGTGACCAGGATGTCGAGATCCCCGATCGTTTCTTTCGCCCGCCGGTAGCTTCCCGCTGCGACAACGTGTTTCACCCCTGGAGACTCCTTGAGATAGGAGATGAGCGCGTCGGCGTATTGGGTCGCAATCGCGAGCTTGAACCGTTGCTCCTCACCGGACCTGGCTTGCAGGCGATGGAGAAGATACTGTTCGGTTTTTTCTCCGAAACCCCGGAGCCCCCTCACGCGCCCGTCCTGAGCCGCCTTGCGCAACTGGTCGAGCGACCTGATGCCGAGATCGCGGTACAGCACTTTCACCCGCTTCGGTCCGACACCGGGGATTTTGAGTAATTCGGTCAACGTCGCCGGCACCGTCTTTCGATGTTCTTCCAACATGGCCGCTGTGCCGGTCTCGACAATCTCCCGAATCTTCGCGGCCAGATCTTTGCCGATCCCCGGCAATTCGGTCAGATCTTCGCCCTTCTTGAGCATCGCCGCCACATCCTGAGGCAGATCGCGCATCGTACGCGCCGCGTTACGATAGGCGCGGATGCGGAACGGGTTGGCCCCTTCAATCTCAAGCAGGTCCGCCAACTCATCGAAGTCCGCGGCGATATCCGCATTGTGTACCGGCATAGGTGGCCTGCTTCTCTCCTACGGCTGCCTGGAAGCGGGCTTCACGGCCCCGCCTTGTCGTTTCTTTTTTTCTGAGACCGTTTCCTGCTCGGTTTCACCACTACCCCTTTGGCCGCTTCCCGTTCTTTTTCCAACCTCAACTTCTTGAATCGCTTCGCCTGGATTTTCGGCAGATTCTTAAACGACAGGCGCTGCTTCATGAACGGTCCTCGCGATTCCCGGAATATCGGGTCGCATGGCCCCGGTCTTTCGTCAGAAGCTCCCCAATGAGGCCGCGAAGCCGGCAACCACGCTCCTCAAACGTATAGCTCACCAGACAGGCCGAATGCGTGAGGCTGATCAGTCGCCGCAAATCCACCGGCGTGGCGATGAGCACGAGGTCGCAGTCCACCGCGTTGATCGTCTGCTCTAATTCCAGGATTTGCTCCGCCCCGTAGCCCATGGCAGGCAACAAACCGACGAGGTGGGGATTCGACCGGAAGGTTTCGCGAAGGCTTCCCACCGCCGCCGATCGAGGATCCACTATTGCCGCAGCCCCGTACCTCTTCGCCGCGAGGGTGCCGGCACCGTATGCCATTCCCCCGTGCGTCACTGTCGGACCATCTTCGATCACCAGCACCCGCTTCCCTTGAATCAGCGATGGATCATCGACGGTCACCAGCATTGTCGAATCAATCACGATCGCCGTCGGATTCATCGACTGGATCGTTGCCCGGAGCGCCGCAAGCTTCTGAGGATTGGCTGTATCCATTTTTGTGATGATAATGACGTCGCCACGAAGCAGGTTCACTTCGCCTGGGAAATAACCTCTTTCGTCACCGGCCCGATGGGGATCGACCAGCACGATCTCCAGATCGGACTCAAAGAATGAGAAGTCGTTGTTTCCCCCGTCCCAGAGAATCACGTCGGCTTCAGACTCGGCCTGGCGAAGAATCCGCTCATAGTCGACGCCGGCAAACACGAGGTCGCCCTGCCTGAGATGGGGCTCGTACTCTTCTCGCTCTTCGATAGTACAACGGGCATCCCGGAGATCGTCAGGGGTGGCAAACCGCTGGATCGCCTGTTGTTCCAGGTCTCCGTAGGGCATCGGGTGGCGGACAACTGCGACCCGCACCCCCTGTTCTTTCACCAGTGCCGCAATGTGCCTGGCAACCGGACTCTTGCCGGCTCCTGTCCGCACCGCGCAGATGGAGATCACCGGCTTATTCGACCGGAGCATCGTGGCATGCGGCCCCAGCAACCGGAACTCCGCGCCTGCCGCCAGCACACACGACGCCTTATGCATGACCTCCTCATGCGACACATCGCTGTAAGCAAAGATCACTTGATCAACCGCCTGGTCCGCAATCACGGTTTCCAGATTCTCTTCCGGCACAATGGGGATCCCGCGCGGATAAAACTCTCCTGCCAGCTCGGGAGGATAGGTCCGTCCCGCGATATTGGGAATCTGCGTGGCAGTGAAAGCAACAACCCGGTAACCGGGATCGGCTCGAAACACCATATTGAAGTCATGAAAGTCGCGGCCGGCGGCCCCCATGATCACAACGTTGATTGCCTTACTGGCGCGATTTGCCACTACCCTTCTCCTGCGATGGCGATTTCTGCAACAAACTCAACCAGCCCCATATGACCTTCCCAGAATAGAATCCCTGGATTCATAAGAAGATCGTACGTCTTGACTCATTGATCCCTTGGTCTCTACCTTGCAGTTCTCATACTCACAGTCACGCACAGATAGCGCACAGGAGAAAGATTCCCATGAATGTTCAATCAGCCTCAATCTTAGGCGCACTGTGCCTCGGGCTAGGACTCTGGGCATCACAGCCCGCTGTCGCCGTCGCCAAGACCCAGATCACGGCGAGCACGATTCAGGAGGTGGATTCACAAACAGTCAAAGAATTGCTGGCTACGTTTGAGCAAGCGGAGCAAGCGATACACTCCCAGGACCTTGATGGGGTGATGGCGTTGTATTCGGATGATTATTACTATCATGGCCTCAAAAAGGCCGACATCAGGAAAGTCTGGATGCAACTCTTCGAGCATTACAAAGAGCTGGAAAGTTTTCATACGTTTTCCGTCATCCGGACGGTGGGAGCAGGCAGCAAGCTCACCGCCGAAATGACCTGCACCGGGGTGGTCTGGGGCACGGCCAAGAACACCAAACTGAGAAGTCCGGTCGATAGCTGGTACGAGGAAGTGCACTTTCTGAAGAAGGAAAACGGCCGCTGGAAGATTACCGGCAACGCCGGCGGAGAATCCCAACCGATCCTTCCCTTTGGGACGGCACCGCATCCACTCTTCTGAGCGTCGCTTCCTCACCTTGGATTGGGATTGTGGAGGCAGCACCCGGCGCGAAAACGAACGGGCGATTCGCCCGGAGAGACACAGCGACCCGCTTCTGTGAGGAATTCTCCAGTCCCTTCACTCACTGCGGAAGTGAATTCGAGCGACCCGGCACCTCCAACCCTGTCCGATCACCCTGCGCCCCCCGATCTTCGAGCTCTCTTCGGAGCCGTGCCTCCTACGGGCACCACGATGGAAGCGCACCCCTCCGAACCCACTCCACTCCTGACCCGGACCAAAACTCCGAACCCACCGTCCAGCCCAGAAGCGGGAACTCTCGATTATCCTGGTCTCACCTCCCCTCCTACTTCTGTGATAACGCCGAGACGTGCGAGATCAATGGCGAACAACTCCCCAGCCGCACGATCGGCACTGTCCTATAACGCAACAGTCACTGGGGCTTCCGCGCGGTGACTGCGCTCAACGCATGATCGAACCCGTTGAATCTCCACTGATCACATTATTTCTTCTGTGACCTCTTTTCTTTGGCATCGTCGATGCTCTTCACTTCTTTAGCAGTAGACCGATTGGTTGAGGTGCACCATGGCAACAGCTCAAGATCTCAACGCCACTCTTCTGGAGTTGGTCAAACAGATTCCGGATTGCGATGTAGAAGAGTTAACGGCGCGTTGCCCTCAGGCCACATGGAATCAGGTGTTCTTGACGTTGGACAAGCTCAGTCGGTCGGGGCAGGTGACGCTTCGGCAACAAGGACCGGGGCGATATAAGGTAGGTCTGGCCCCACAGAGGCAGGCCGCCAGTCGGGTCTTATCACAGCATCAGGCCTAACGCCGTGTAGGCAAGGAGGAGCAGGTTATGAGTACTCTGACGAGATGGGAACCGATGAGCCGCTGGAGTCCCTTTAAGGAAGTGGAAGAGTTGGAGAAGCGTCTCTCGCAGCTCATGGGACGGGGGGTGTCCGCTGGGAGCACCGACAAGAATGAGGCCATCACCGTGGCCCAATGGTCACCGGTGGTCGACATCAGTGAAGACGACAAGGAGTACGCCATCAAGGCCGAGCTGCCGGATGTGAAGAAAGAAGACATCAAGCTGAACGTGCATGACGATGTCCTCACAATCACCGGCGAGCGGAAGTATGAGAAAGAGGAAAAGGGCAAGAAGTATCACCGCGTAGAGCGCGCCTATGGGAGCTTCGTGCGCAGCTTTACCCTGCCGGAAGATGCCGACGGGACGAAGGTGACGGCGGAATACAAGGACGGGTTGCTGAACGTCCGGCTGCCGAAATCGGAAAAAGCCAAACCGAAAACGATCGAAGTGAAAGTGGCGTAGGGTACGCGGTCAATATTCAGGGTGAGACTGAGGTAGGTGGAGCATTCTCACTTCCTCAGTCGCTCCTGAGCCGAAAGGAGGCGATCATGTTTCGCCATCCCCGGTACTTGGACATTCCCTGGGATATCCACTGGCACACGGATGTACATCCACGCCATCGACACCTCTGGTGGCTGATCGGCGTGCTGGTGCTGATCGCGCTGCTCCTGATCGGAGTGCGGGCCGTCGGCGGAGAGTTCTAGAGTACGTCTCGTTGGTTGAATGACGTAGCAGCAAGGGAGGCGTCATGTTGTTTCGCGATCGTCGCCATGCCGGGATTCTGTTAGCCAATCATCTGCAGGCCTATCGGGGTGATCATCACGCGGTCGTCCTCGCGCTTCCGCGTGGAGGGGTCGTGGTGGGGCATGAGTTGAGCATGGCGCTCCATCTGCCGCTGGACGTTTTCATCACCCGCAAGATCGCGGCGCCCGAATCGCCGGAATATGCGGTGGGGGCCGTGAGCGAAACCGGTGCCGTCTATCTCAACCAGGAAGCCGTGCGGGCCATGCAGCTGTCTCAAGACGATCTCGACGGGCTGATCGCCGCACAGCGCCGTGAAATTGAGCGGCGCCGGGTCCTTTATCGCGAGGGGCGCGGTTTACCGCACCTCCATCATCGGACGGTGATTCTGGTCGACGACGGAGTCGCAACGGGGGCGACGCTGTTCGCCACGCTGGATGCGCTCTCCGCGCTGAATCCCCTGCGCGTGGTCGTGGCGATGCCGGTCGCGCCGCCCGCGACAGCCGAACGCATTCGTGCACTCGTCGACGAGTGCGTGATTCTGTCGACCCCGGAACCGTTTGCGGCCGTCGGATGTTTTTTCGAGGAGTTTGACCAAGTGACGGACGACGAAGTAATCCGCACCCTGCACCAGGCCAACGAGGCCTTCCAGGGTGAACCTAATGCCAGGCGGACACGTTCCGCCATGCCTTCAACCAAGGGAGTATGATCGATGACCACCAGTCCCACTGCCGGAGGCCATGAAGCCCGCCGAGACCGTTTTGTCGAAGAGAACCGACATGACTCGTACAAATTGCCGAGCAAGCTGGCAGAGCCGACGGTGTGCCCCAAATGCAGCGCAGTCTTTCATAAAGGACGATGGAGCTGGATTGCCACGCCGGTCGGCGCACAAGAAACAGTCTGTCCCGCCTGCCACCGGTTACAGGACAAGCGCCCGAAGGGCGTGCTTATGCTGAAAGGCAGCTTTCCCTCCCAGCAATCGGAACAGGTGATGGGTGTGATCAAGAATGTCGAAACGAAAGAAAATAAAGAGCACCCGCTCGCCCGCATCATGAGCATCGAGAACACGCCGGACGGGCTGGTGGTCTCAACTACGGATGCGCATTTACCCAGACAGATCGGCGAGGCGCTGAAGCATGCCTATCACGGCGAGCTGGAGATTCACTATGGCGAAGGGGAGGACTCCGTCCGGGTTAACTGGACGACATCCTAACCGCCCGCCACAAGTCCGGGAATGCAATAGAGGGAGCTGCCATGAAGGTTGTTGCAGGTGTCGATTGGTCCGATGAAGCGTTTTCCGCCGTTGAGCAACTCGGCCTCTTATACAAACCGGAGGAAGTGCTGTTGGTCCACGGAGTGGACCTGGGAATGTTTCAATCTCCCCTGTTGGCCGGAGCGGCCAATCTTCAGGGGTATGACGATTTTCGTCGAGCAATGATCGATGCCGGGCGCCAGGCCGTCGAACGCGGGCGAACGGTGTTGCCCGCCGACATTCCCTCCGTGCAGACCAAGTCCGAGCTGCACCACGCCGCGGCCTTCATACTCGACAACGCCAGGGCGGCGAAGGCCGACCTCATCGTCGTCGGCACGCACGACCACTCGCGCCTCGCGGAGTTGCTCGTCGGCAGCGTGTCGCATCATGTCCTGCTCCACTCACGCATCCCGACGCTCATCGTCAAAGGCAAGGCCAAACCCGTCACGCGCGTGCTCGTGGCCATCGAAGGCCGCGAGGATGCCGCCCGAGTGCAAACCTGGCTCACGGCACATCCCTTCAGAAATCCCGTAGCCCTGACCATTCTCTCAATCGTGCCGTCGCTCACCATGGTCCAGCCGGAGATCATGGCGGGGTACCAAGCCTGGTCTGAGGAGCACAAGCGCCAGGCCGAACAGATCGTGGCCGAGACGGCTCAGGCCTTGGCTGGTCCGCGCTATACGGTCGCTACCGATGTCCGAATGGGCGATCCGGTTTCTGCCGTCTGCGCCGCGGCCATGGGACATGACTTACTCATTGTCGGGTCGCACGGCCGCACAGGCGTGGATCGTTTTCTTCTCGGCAGCGTATCGCATGGCATCGTTCACAAAGCTGGATGCTCCGTACTCGTGGTACGGTAACGCCGTTTCTACAAAGGAGTTCACACCGCTATGAGAACATTTTCCGTGATCTGCGCTCTCAGTATCGTCATCCTCGGATCTTCCTGGGTAGCCGGGCAAACCCCGCGCGGCAACCTCCAAGTGGGCCAAGGGATTTACGAACAACAGTGCCTGCGCTGCCATGGCCCTAAACTTGACGGCAACGGGCCCGACGGCCAATACCTCATCGTGAGGCCTGCCAACTTGCAGTCACAGATCTCGCGAGCGAAAACCGATTGGGAGCTGCTCATCACCATTTCCAACGGCGTGCTCTTCAGCCCGATGCACGGATTTCGAGGCAGGTTAACGGATCAGCAGATGCTGGACGTCTTGTCCTATATCCGGAGTATGGCTCCTTTTGACATGGTCAGTTAGCCGGCGGTGAACCATCGGGACACACGCTGGTCCGGACTCATTCGCAGGGCGGCGATCGGTTGCGCACTCTTCCTGATCAGCTTCTGCGGAGTCAGCGCCCAGTCAGGAGAACCCGCGCCCGACCTTGAGGTTTTTGTCCGATCCGGCTGCCCTCACTGCGAAGTCGCACAATCATTCCTCGCCGACATCCGACAAACACGTCCGGGGCTGCGAATAGTCGTCTACGATATCGCGGAAGACAGCCTTGCCCGCCGCCGGCTTTCACACTTGGGAACCGAACAAGGCCTGGGCAGCCTCGGCGTACCCGCCTTCCTCATCGGCTCGGAACTGATCATTGGCTTTCAATCGGCCGACACAACCGGGAGCGAGATTCTTGCACGACTCGATCACCCCCCCGCACACCCGGTCGCGCCAACCGCCGGCGAAAGTATTCAGTCCCGGTGGCTCGGAGAATTACGGGTCACGGACCTGGGCTTACCGCTCTTTACGATCACGATCGGCCTGCTGGACGGATTCAATCCCTGCGCCATGTGGGTCCTGCTGTTTCTGCTGTCACTCCTCGTCAATCTTCAAGACCGGCGGAAGATGGCCCTCATCGCCGGAACCTTTGTCCTCGTCAGCGGTCTGGTCTATTTTGCCTTCATGGCCGCCTGGCTGAATATCTTCCTCCTGATCGGCCTGTCGAGAGCCGTTCAGATCGGTCTCGGCTGCATCGCGTTCCTGATCGGATCCGTCAATGTGAAGGACTTCTTTGCATTGCACCGCGGCCTTTCGTTGAGCATTCCCGAGTCCGCCAAGCCCGGCCTCTATGCGCGCACCAGGCAGATCCTTCAAGCCGAGCATCTCGCCGGCGCGCTGGCGGGAGTCGTCGTCCTGGCAGGATTCGTGAATCTCGTCGAGCTGCTATGCACCGCCGGGCTTCCCGCTCTCTATACTCAGATTCTGACCATGCAGCAGATACCGTCATGGAAATACTACGGGTACCTTGGCCTCTATAATCTGGCCTACATGTTCGATGATGCGGTCATGGTTGCAATTGCGGTCGCCACGCTGAGTCGCACGAAACTACAAGAACGGGCTGGCCGTTGGCTGAAGCTGACCAGCGGCCTGGTGATGGTCGGACTGGGCGCAATCTTGCTTCTTCAACCCAAGTGGCTTATGTGAGGTGCCTATGCGTCCCGAACCCGGCACCTTACGCCAGGAAGACAGGAATTCTCCATGGCGGATGCGGCAAAAGCTTCCTCCCAGACAGGGTTTCATATCGACCATGGAACCTGTTTCGTGCTGTTTGCCTACGATATTGCCCGCTCCGTCGACCTGACCCGAGCCGAACGCCGCATTACGGCCATCACGGAACGGAGCCGCCTGAAACACAAACGGCGGGCTCCGGCCTATTTCGACTATACGCCGGCGCCGCTCCGGATAACGGCCGATGTCGATCCGATCGCCATCGGCCAATACCGCACCGGCCCGGTCGTGGATATGCTGCTGTACGACTTCGGGGGCGTGTGTGTGTCCTACAGTCTTCCACTCCAAGGCCCCTTCAGTTCTCTGGAACTGCTGAGCCAGGATCTCTATGAGAATGAGGCGCTGCTGAGCGATTCCCGCCGCCGGATCGAAGAACTCCTGACCGGACTCGGAGATGCCGCAGAGCGGCCTCATATTGCCGACTTCGTGGAAGACTATGTGATCCTGCACATTGAACAGGCCACCCCGTCTCTCGCTCCGGACACGCTATTGACGGGGTTTGCCCAGCCTCTCGCGCGGCTCCTCCGGTCGGAGACGCTGGAACTCGCAGACCAGCAGGTCCACGACTCCCTCAACCAACGCATCTCGTTCGGCTCCGATGATGTCGCCATCATCGATTGGAACGCGACACTCATCTATGGCCGGGACATGGAGGACGTCGTGGCCGTGATAGAGTTCGCCAATGTAGAGCTGCTCGAAATGCGGTTTCTGGATCAGCAGCTCGATCTGGCCTTGGATCAAGCCTATCAAGCCTCATCCCTGCGGCGCTGGGACCGTCCATGGTTTCCGGGAGCGCCGCGCGCAAACGTCCGCCGCATCGCTCAACTCCAGGTGGACGGAGCGATTTTATTCGAGCAAGTCACCAACACCCTCAAACTGTTCGGCGACCAGTATCTGGCCCGCGTACACCGGCTGCTCTCGCTGCGTTTTCACCTGGAATCCTGGGACACCAGCATCACCCGCAAACTCCATACGCTCGACAGCATCTACGGAAAGATGACCGAGAGCGCCGCGTCCTGGCGGATGGAGGTGTTGGAGTGGATCATCATCGTTCTGATCACCATTTCGATCGTCGTCTCGTTTCTGCCGGGATTGGCCGGCCACTGAGGAGTCCCATCGGTCGATATGAAACCTTCGACGGAATTCTCCAGGCCACACTCCCTGAAGCCGTTTTTCCATCCCCGCACGGTCGCTGTCGTCGGCGCATCGCGGGAACCGGCTGGTATCGGCCATCGCATCCTGCTCGCGCTCCTGGGCAGTCAATTCCCCGGCACGATCTTTCCAATCAATCCGCACGCCACCGAGGTGGCAGGGCTCAAAACGTTCCCTTCGCTGACCGTGGTACCAAGCCCCGTCGATCTCGCCATCATTGCTGTTCCACCGCAACTCGTCCTCTCAGTGATCGATGAATGTGCCGCCGCACACATTCCGGCAGCCGTCCTGATCACAGCGGGCTTTGCGGAAACCGGCGAGGCCGGGCTCTCGCTTGAACAGCAACTACAGGAAAAGGTCCGGCGGCACGGGATACGCTTGATCGGACCGAATTGCTTCGGGCTGATGAACCTCGATCCCGCCGTTCGTCTCAACGCGACCTATACCCCCGCATTCCCGCCGGTCGGCCGAGTGGCCTTCGCCTCGGAAAGCGGCGGGCTCGGACTGGCCGTCGTGACGGCAGCCCGGCGATTGAATCTCGGCCTCTCCAGCTTCGTCAGTGTCGGCAACCACATCGATGTGTCGGTCATCGATCTGCTCGAATACTGGGAACAGGATGAATCCACCGACGTGATCCTGCTCTATCTCGAAACCATCGTGGATCCTCACCGGTTCAGACGAATTGCCGATCGAGTAGGCCGGCAAAAACCGATCATCGCGTTAAAGGCAGGCAAGACATCGGCAGGCCAATCCGCAGCCGGATCGCACACCGCGGCGCTCGCCACAAACGACACCGCCGTCGACGCGCTCTTCACTCAATGCGGCGTGATCCGCGCGAACACGCTGGACGACTTTCTGGCCTTGGCGACCGGCCTCTCCGCCCAGCCGGTGCCTCAAGGGCAGCGTATCGGCATCCTGACGAATTCCGGCGGTCCCGGCGTGCTCTGCGCGGACAGTTGCGCAACGGAAGGGCTCACGGTTCCGGAATTATCCAACCTGGCGCAATCCGTCTTCGCCTCCTTTCTCCCTCCCACAGCGGCCCTCAGAAATCCTGTCGATGTGATCGGATTTGCCACAGAAGCGCAGCATGCACAGGCCGTCGAGACGATGCTCAAGGCAGAGGAGATCGACGCCCTCATCATCGTCCACGTCTCGGTCAGGGCCGAAGACAATCCCCCCGTGGCAGCCGGGATCATCCGGGGCATCCGCGCAGCCCGCCGGACGAGCGGGACACAGAAGCCGGTCTATATCTGCTGGGTGGCGGAAGGAGATCTGGACCGGAACTTCAGCGTGAACGGAGAAACCATTCCGACGTATCCGCATCCGGAGATTCCCGCCCGCATCATCCGTCACGCAATTGACTATGACGCTTGGCGGCGGGAGCCACATGGGCAGATGCCGAACTACCCCAATGTCGAATTGGAAACCGCCAAAGAGATTTGCGCCAAAGCCTTATCCAGCCGTGGGCCGGGATGGCTGACCACGCAAGAAACCCGTGCGCTCCTCTCAGCGATGAAACTCCCGCTGGCACAAGGAGGGCTTGCCACGACTGCGGAGGATGCCGTCAGAACTGCACGTGAGATCGGCTTTCCTGTGGCAGTGAAGCTCGCCTCGCAAACGATCCTGCACAAGACCGAGATCGGCGGCGTACGTTTGAACCTCGCCGATGAACAGGCCGTGCGTGACGCGTTCGAAGCGATCAGGACCAAGCTCGCGCAGGAAGGGAAACCGGATGCGATGGAAGGTGTACTAGTGCAGCCGATGCTGTCGGGCGACATAGAAGTGATGGCCGGCATGACCCGCGATCCCCTCTTTGGCCCCTTGCTCGCATTCGGCCTCGGAGGAATTCATGTCGAGATTCTCGGGGACGTGCAGTTTCGCATCGCTCCGCTGACCGATCGCGATGCATCTCAGATGGTGCGCGAGATTAAAGGCTATCGATTACTGCAAGGCTACCGGGGGCAGCCTGCAGCGGATGTGAAGGCGATCGAAGAGGTGCTGTTGCGTCTCTCCCGCCTCGTCGAAGAAATTCCCGGGATCAGCGAGCTAGACCTGAACCCGATCTTCGCCCTGCCAGAAGAGCACGGTTGCCGGATTATGGATGCGAGAATCAGGGTCGCACGCTGACGGGTCTCCGCCTCCCTGTCCGGATAGATACCCGGGCAGATCCGGCTCATCGAACGTGCGCGAGATGCCCACGGATCCAGCGCTCGATATCCTGTGCTCCCATGGCACCGGGCTGCCGCGCCACCTCACGTCCCCCGCGGAAGATCATCAGAGTCGGGATACTGGCAATCCCGAACCTTGCCGCCAGCGCTTGCTCTTCCTCCGTGTTCACCTTGGCCAGGCGAACGTGCGGCTCCAACCTCGTCGCAGCCTTCTCGTAGGCAGGGGCCATCATCTTGCAGGGTCCGCACCAGGGTGCCCAGAAATCCACCACGAGCGGGATCCCGGAGCGCGAAACATGCCGATCGAAGTCCGCCTGCGTCAACACGAGGGGATGTCCCGTAAAAAGCGGTGCGTGGCACTGACCGCAAGTGGGACGATCGGTCAAGCGACCTTCCGGGACGCGGTTGAGGCTCCGGCAATGAGGGCAGACGACTTGAACGTTCTCACTCATACATGAACCGATACGACCATAACGAAATTCAGGCGTGAGTCACTTTTCTTTTCCCATTCCGCTGGTTCAGCGGGCATTACCGTAGCGTCTTCAGCCAGGCTTGAATGTCGGCCATCTGCTGTTCGGTGATCGCGCCTTTCAACGGCGGCATCACGTGCCGCCCTTCATATACGACTTTCCCAAATGCATGCTCATTGGATAACACGGGATTGCCCGCTAACCGAGGACCGAGTCCACCCGTGGCACCGGAGTTATGGCAGACAATACAACTGGCATTGTAGAGTCCCTCGCCTCTGCTGCTATCCCCCCAGGACGCTTTAACGCATTCCCGCTCGAACTATCCTGGTCAACGCCTTGCGGCCCCCCGTCGGTCGCCCGACCCGCAATCCCGTTGCTCCCGGCTTCGAGAACGACCAATGAAAGAATAGCGCCGATCATCCATCGACTCATCGGCATGACTCCATTTCGTGATCCAGCGTCACTTGGGCCCCGCAGGGCCTTCGTTACGGAGGCGGGCCAGATAGGCCAGGGTATCCGCAAGCTCCTGATTCGTCATAGTCGTATCGGGAAACATCCCCGTGCCGGGATGACCTTCGCGAACGGCTCGTGCGCGCTGCTTGTCGCGCTTCAGATGGAGCGCTTTTGGATTGCGAAGATCGGCAGGCGGAGGGTTCAGCCGGGCAATCAACGCTGCCGTGTCGGCAGCGAGTTCCGGTCGCTTGTCGATGTGCCCATCGACACCGTGACAGTAGTAACAGACGCCTTTCCCGTTGAACACAGCTCGCCCCCGCTCGTCATCGCCTTGAGCGGTCGCCGACGGTTTGACCTGCTGCCCCGCTGCCTGAACGGAAGATTCATCACCTAACACATGTCCGAGGAGGATAAGGCCAACGTAGGAGATTCTCATCGTAATAGTCTTTCTATATTCGCTGTACCTCGCTGACTTCGTATGTGCAGCGGACGTATTCAGCAATCCGCTAGTATTTCTCCACTCCCTTTCGCCCTCCCGCATGGCAACGAAGGCAATCGGCAAACCGCCCGGGCCCATGAATGCCCTTCGCTTTCGACCGAAGGTTTCGGACCAGATCATTATCCAATGTCCGGGGACTGAGACTCTGGTCTCGCTCCGCCCGGTGACAGTCCCAACAGGTCTTCGCGCCGGTTGCTCGAAAGATCAGATCACTGTGGGGGTTGATGGTCTGATCAACCTCAGCGGGTACTGCGGCTTGCACAACCGCTTCGCCGCCACTGACCCGCGCCGCCATGATAAGGAGCGCTACGGTGAATCCACACCATCGTCTCATCATGCCAAGCCTCTGCTCTCTCCCGGCTGCGTACCATCCTCTCAGGCAATCTTCTCCATGGCGCGAAACGCGGCCTCACGCTCCTCAGGGCTGATCATGTGATCCATTTCAGGATAGAGCACCTCTTCTTCCGACATGTAGTGTCGATCCACCAAATCCAGCAGGATCTCTTCCTCATGGTCGGTCTCCAGATTCTGCGCCTGCACTTTGCGATAAATGGATTCTAAACAGTCTTGGATTTCCTGGTGCTCGCGCCGCATGACGATCGTCGGCCCGCCGCCGGTCATGCCCGATTTCTTCTCCCACAGAGGAAACATCACTTCTTCCTCCCATGCCACATGCCGCTGCAGCCCCGTTTTGAACTCAAGGAACGCGCTCTTGGCCTTGGGGAAATCCGTCCGCTTCAGCGTCTGGAAGGACTTGAACAGCGCATCCAGGCGGTCATGGTCTTCGTCAAACATGGTGCTGATCGTGCGTTCAGGCATAAGCGCTCCTTCCTTATGAGCTTCGCAGTTTGTATTCCAGATGGCAGGCGACGCAGGCCTTCAAGACATTGTTGAATTGCGGCAGGATTTGCTTGAGATCTTTCGTCGGAATGGTGCGGGCGAGCTCCTCCGCTGCGGCATGATGGGCCATCGCCAGATCATGATAGGCCGGTGGAAAGTTCTCCGGCTGCTGACTCGCCATCGCCTGCCGATGCATAAAGAAACCCAGGTGCGATTCCGTTAAGCCTTTCGCCAACTCATAGTCCTCATCAACCAGCGCGTTCATGATCACTTGAATGGTTTCCAGATGCTGCAGCATCACGGCGCGATGTTCTGCTCCGGCTGCCGGCGACAGCGGAATAGGCTGTCGGACATCGGACGTCAGAATAGGATGCGACCGTTGTTCCCCCTGGCGATGTTCGACCTTCGTGCAACCAGCCAAGAGCAACACGCAGAGAACCACAAGACTTGCCTCGCCAAGAAGCACCTGCGTCCCTTTGTATCTTGATCGCGACGAACGCTGAGACATTCCGAACCCCTCTCAATACAATCTCGCTGTAATTGCCATCAAGCCAGAGTGCTCCCCCACCCTCCAAACTATCAATCGGCCTACACCAGATTGCTGATGAGCAATGGGCATGCCTCCGACCACTACATCGGAAGCGCGTGATTGCGTTACAGAGACAACAACTTGGCGGGCTCTTGTGAAGCGCGTCCGGTGAGAATGGGGTCAATTGCTCCAGCAGCCCGATCGGTACTGGCGCACAATGCGACAATTAGCGCCTCTGGCCCTGGCGCTTTCTCAATATCCCTTATCCTGCTGATTTATTCCACATCCAGGCCGGCCCGCTTCAGGCGAGCGCGCAACTGTTCGATCTGATCGAGCAGATCGAGCATTACTGCGGCCGCATCGAGGCTGGCATCAAAATCACGTTGCAGACGGGCCACCCGGCGGGCGCAGGTGAGATCTGCCGCGCGAAACCGCCAGCGCGAGGCTTCCGTACCTTGCGGCTCCAACACCCCCACTGCCACCAATTCGATAACCCACTGCGCCTCCGCGCGACAGGCTCTCGCCAACTCCTCGATCGACAACACACCCTCATCACCGATCACGTTGCCTGTCAGAATCTCCTGCTCCCTGTCCATAATTAGACCCCCAGTGCTTGGCGCGGATCGAACGCCAGTTCCCGAGCCATGGTCTGATAGATCTTTTGGGCCGACTCCGTGTCCGCTTTCGGCAGAACCACGTTCAGGGCGAGATAGAGATCGCCGGCCGGTTCGCCGGGGATGCCACGTCCTTTGAGTCGTAGCTTCCGTCCGCTCTGTGAGCCCGGAGGGATTTTGACTTCCACCACGCCGGTCGGGGTCGGCGCTTTGACAGTCGCCCCAAGGGCCGCTTCCCAGGGTGCAATGGGCAATGACAGCGAGAGGTCCCGGCCCTGCACCTGATAGAGGGGGTGGGGATGAAAATGGATCTCGAGATACAGATCACCGGGGGTAGCCCCCTGGATTCCCGGCGCACCTTGACCGGCAAGTCGGATATGCTGGCTTTCACGGATGCCCTTGGGGATCTGGACATTCAGCGACCGCTCCCGCAACACCACCCGGCCTTGTGCATCCACCTGCGGCGAACGCAGGGTCATCGTGTGGGTTCCGCCGTGAAACGCGGCCTCAAGATCAATGAAGATCTTGGCATGGTGGTCCTCGCCATGAGCACGAGTGGATGCGCCGTGACGAGAGAAGTTGCCGAATAGAGTGGAGAAGAAGTCGCTATAGTCGGTACCTTCCGCTGCGGAATCGCCGCCTGGGGTGAACTCGAACCCCGCACCCCATTCTGGCGGAGGGGTAAATTCCTGCCCCCCTCGCCAGCGATCGCCGAGTTGGTCGTAGGCGGCGCGCTTCTCCGGGTCCTGGAGGACTTCGTAGGCTTCGCCGATTTCCTTGAAGCGCGCTTCCGCTCCAGGCTCTTTGCTCACGTCCGGATGATATTTTCGCGCCAGTTTGCGGTAGGAACTTTTGATGTCGTCGGCGGTCGCCGTGCGGTCAATCTCGAGGAGCTTGTAGTAATCCTTAAATTCCATCTGGCATCGTCTCCGGCTGTTCAGTCGACCGCGTCGGGGACTCTCCGGCCGTTCGTTTCGCGCCCGATGAATGATCCGGGCAGGGCGGTCACGAGACAATTCTGCTTACCGATGCCTCGTCCCCGCTGGTTGGACCTACAAATACGGAGATCAGCACATCTTGCCAATCCTCAACCATGAACGCGGACGGCGCGCCCACTTATTTCCTCAGCGCCGCCTGGGCCTCCGCTGCCTGCTCGCAACCCATACACATAGCCGCCGCGGGGACCGCCTCCAGCCTGGACTGGGGGATGGCCGTTCCGCATTGCTCACATCGGCCGTACTGCTCGGACCCCAGCTTGAAAAGCGCCCGGTCGATCGCCTCGATCTCAGCCTTCGCTCGTCCGTCCAGACGATCAAGCAGCCGGACCATCGTCTCCTCCTGCCCCCGCTCCTCCACTTCGCTTTCGATATCGCTTTGGAGCCAGCGCAGATCTTCTTCCGTCTTGGCCACTTCCCGAAACAACTCACGCCGTTGGGTGATCAGCTTCTTTCGAATATCCTCGACCAGCAGCATCGCTCCACTCCTTCCTGACGATCGCGGCGTCAGCTACAGCATTTATCCATCTTCTCTTTCATGGCTTCTTTGCCTGCCGTGACCGCAGCTTCGACATCCTCGCGCTTTTCGGCCACGAAATGCTTCCCTCGTTCAATCATTTCATCGAGGGCGGCGCGAGCCTCTTTGGCCTTCTCGATCACCTCTTCCTCCGCCTTCCTCGCGTACCCTCTTAACTCACGCCTTGTCTCTTCTCCCGATTTGGGCGCGAGTAAAATACCGGCGACCGCTCCCGCGATGGCGCCGCCAAGAAAGGCAAGAGCAACTGCTTGCGATGAACATCGTGCGTCGTGGTTATCCATGGCTATTCCTCCGTGATGATTAAGTTCTTCTTTAATTGAAAAGCCAGGTTCGTGCCAAACTCGTCCAGCCGGCCATTTACCGATTGCGCTGATTTGATGAGAGCTTCCGCGGAAAGTAATAGAGGAGGCTTACGTTGCTGAGGCATTCCAGACCTTACCGATAACGCACGCTGGTGCAAAAGGCAACAGAACCGGTCGATCAGGATGGAGGATCGCCCGGCTCCGAAGCGAACTAGCTCACCGCGTTAAAGGGCGCCAAGGTACGGATATAACTCAAGACATCTCGCATCTGCTGCTCAGAGAGTCGATCCGACCACCCATGCATCGGACTGAACAGCACCCCTTGCTTGATCGCCAAAAGCATCTCCGCATCGGTTTTCGAACGGGATTTCAGCGAGTGCAAATCGGCGGGAGGAACAATCAGATCCTTCACGTCGCGCCCTAACCCGTCTCCGGACGCTCCATGGCACCGGACACAATGCTGTTGATAGAGGCTCTCTCCCTGCTTCAGATTGCCCGGCAGGGTCTGAGCCAACGCCCACGATCCGGTCAGAATGATCGCCACTACCCCCACCCCCATCATGCGTGCGTACATATCGTTGTTCCTCCAATATGGTTTAAGCCTTGTACATTTGCAGTATCAGAATCGTTGCCACTCCTGCCAGGATCAGAACCAATTGCCCGAGTCCTGTCTCAGCCCCGATTCGCCGATGAAGACCGGGCACGAGATCTGCGAGTCCGATGTACAGAAAACTTGCCGCCGACAAGGCCAGAATTGTGGCGTTGAACTGCGGCGCTTGCTCCACCCCTACATACGCAAGGAGCGCGCCGGGGATTGTCGTGCTGCCGGAAATGAGGTTCCATTTCAGCGCACGTATCCTCGTAAACCCGTTATCGAGAAGAATGGCAAAATCTCCGACTTCTTGCGGCAGCTCATGCGCGATGACCGCAATGCCTGTCGCGATGCCGAGCGGAATCGAGGACATGAATGCCACGGCGATAACAGCACCGTCCACGAAGTTATGCAGTGCATCTCCCGCGAGAAGGAGATAGCCCGCAGCACCATGCACCTCGCAGGAGCTCTCAGCATGGCAATGCCGCCAGATCAAAAGCCGCTCGAGTACGAAGAACGCCATCAGCCCGCCAAGCACAGTGCCGAGGCTTGGCCGGAGGCCACCCTGTTCGATGGCCTCCGGCAGCAGACCCAACAGGGCTGCGCCTAACAACGTGCCGGTGGCGTAACTAACGAGAAAGGGAACCAGGCGTTCGCGAACCGGCTTGGAAAACAACAGAAACAAAGCAGCCGCGCCGATGGCACCGATGCTGCCGAGGAGGGCGAACCCGACTATCCAGGTCAATACCATCGGTCCTACTGGTTCCCGTTGCTGAGCGGCTGTTTAATACTGACCGCGCCGCGTAACTCTCCGGCCTTGTACCCGGTGGCCGCATCGAAGGGATACTGTTTCTTCAGCATCGTTCTGATCTCATCCGGGATCTGGTCACTCGGCCCGTGACAGAGCAGACATTGCGGCTGAACCGCAATCGGCTTCATGAACCGGTAGTACTGCCCGCCCGGTTCCGTCACGACTTCGCTATGGGCCATCCCGGCAAACGCCTCCCCTTTCGCCGACCGCTCGGCGAATTCAGCCAAGACCCGTTGCTCCCAGACATCCGGCATGCCAAGCAAGGGATTGCGCACCCGCGTCCCCACGCGCGTAACCCGCCAGCCGTGTTCTCTGGACAAGCGACCGGCGATCGCGGGGGCCAGCTCAATGCAGACCTTGATGGCCTCGGTCGGACCACCCTTGACCATCTCCCTTGTCATGACCGCCCCCAGCTCTTTCACAAAAGCCGCGGAAATCTCGTTCGCCGCCCGATCCCGCTCATTGACCTCCGCAGAGACCAGGCCGGTCGC
Organism: Nitrospira sp.; assembly: GCA_030692565.1. Taxonomy (NCBI): domain Bacteria; kingdom Pseudomonadati; phylum Nitrospirota; class Nitrospiria; order Nitrospirales; family Nitrospiraceae; genus Nitrospira; species Nitrospira sp. The sequence continues at coordinate 52,313 of JAUYAO010000045.1, read as the reverse complement.
GATCATGAAGACAGCTATGGTTCCTGCCAATACTCGCACAAGACGGAATCTGCGCCGTGTCATCATGGCAATGCCTCACAAGCCGCGTCCGCATGGACTGTTAGTGCTGATGCTGCTGTCCCCCGCCCTGCTCACCGCTCCCGTGCTCGCCTCCTCCATGCCCGCCGCCGCCCTTGCTGCCCCGATGCTGCGCCTCGCCTCCGCTCTTCATCTTCTCACGATGGGCAAAGTCCTTCTCCCGCTGCTCCGACGTCAGCAGCGCCATACCGTCGCGTTTACTCTTGATGACGGCGAGCAGAAACGCCCCTTCCGCTTTCTTAAGTTGCTCAACCTTCGCCTGAATCGCGGAGAAATCGGCCTGTTCCTCCTCCGTCAGCGCATGTAACTCAAGCTTGGCAATCTTGATGTCCGCTTCACTTCTGGCCTGGGTTCGATTGCAATCCAGTTGCAGGACTTTGAGCTGCTTAATCTGCTCCGGCGTCAGTCCGATTTCCTTTGCATGCTTCAGCAGATGCTTAAGATAATGCCCGCTGTGCTCGTCTTGTTCCCCCTGATCGTGGCCGCTCTGCATCTGGCCACCCATCTTTCGGCCCTGGCCCTCATCGGCAAAGCCGGAGAGAGCAGTAACGGCAATTACCAATGCAGCTCCGGTTAATCCAGCGACCCATTGTCTCTTCATCATGACCATCACCTCCAGTAGGCAGTGCGACTCGCTTCTCCTGCTATTCGACTGCCGCATCGTAAACCATCAGAATGGTGACACCGCCCTTCGTAAAAATGGTCGAAACATCCGCGTGCTTCGGCAGGAACCGATAGGCTCCTCGTCCCAGCGTCTTCCCCTGCGTCTCGCATTCCCCCTCCAGCACATAATGTTGAACGGCTCCCACATGGCTATGGGGAACAATCTGGCCCCCGGCCGGGAGCCGAACGATCATGGTCTTGGCCCCGCCCTTGCCTTCTTCGCGTAGCACGGTGACTTCCCCCTTGCCGGGAAACTCGCGCAACTCCTGCCAAACCATCGCCCCAGGATAGTGGATGATTTCGCTCATGATGACCCTCCCATTGTTTCAGCTTGAACCGTGACCAACCGCGAGAAGAACCGCTCTCCCCCCATACCGGCCGGTCCTGCTGTAGTCGCCCTCATCATCGCGCCAAGGTGCGCAGATAGTGGATGATCTGCCAAACTTCGTCGTCGGACAGTCCCGGGAATGCCATCATCCCGGTTCCCGACGAGCCGTTCTTAATCACCCAGAACAGCTGGCCATCGGTAATGTCTTTCATCGTCGCGCCACAGGTGAAGTTCCGCGGAGGCGGCACCAGCGCCGCACCGATCGGGCCGGCGCCGTCCCCTTGCTGCCCGTGGCAATTCATACAGGCGAGGGGCTTAGCGGTTTCAACAAACCATGTCTTGCCTGCCTGGACATGTGCCGGCGTCGCCGGAAGCGGATTCGTCCGTTTGAGAAAATCCGCCGGAGCTCTCTTCGTGGCTCGCGGTTGCGGACACACCCCTAATGGACCACCGGCCGCCCCGGCCGTCGCCTCGGCAACAACCGCTCCCTTGAACGTCTGCCGCAGATAGGCCATCACATCCGCCACGCCAGGCTGCTCCAGAGTCAAAGACCAGTACGGCATCAGGGAAGACTTCCCCACCCCTTTGCCTCCGTAGTTGATGACGTTGTAGAGATACTCATCGGGCAGCTTGTCGAACGCGATCTTGGCATGCACGGCCGGCTTCGGATCCAATCCTGATGCGGCGGCTCCATCACCCTGACCGGTCGCGCCGTGGCACTGGGCGCAATATTCCTTGTACACCTGGCCCCCACGTGTCGCATCCGCTTTCCGGAACGGGTCGGCCGTCCAGGGTTCGTAGAACTTGAACTCGTTCCACCCTCGAGTCGCGATGAACCCGGTGATGTAGCGTAGCCCCAATGCGCTGACATCGGCGACAAACTCTCCGCTATGCGGCACGAAATCAGGGGGGTTGGAATTGAACCGATAGATCCAGTCCGCCTTCAGCCGGCGGCCGCTGGTCACGAAGGAGGCGCTCTGCGGGCCACCCGTCGGTTTCCCGTCCACCATGATCTGATGGCACCCGATGCAGGAATGGTCCTTGAAGAGCTGTTCTCCGAACTTCGCTTCGATGGCGCTGAACGTCGAAAGATCGATCGCCCCCTCTTTCACCCGGGGATCTTTGAGCTGTTTCTCGAAGTAGTCGGCGATCTGCCCCGCCTCGTTTTCAGAGACCACCGGATGCCGGTCGGGCTGCTGCGACTGATCCCAGCGATAGCTCTTGGCGTAGACCGGATCTTCTTTGCCCGCCAACCAGCCGGTGAGCCACTCCCGCTTGAACTTGCTGCCTCCTCCGATGAGATCAGGGGCGCTGAGCTTGAACCGTGAATCGGCCGCCCCCTCAAGGCGATGGCAGCCTGCGCAGGATTTCTGCAGGAGGGCGCGCGTCTGCTGCTCGTCGTTCGCCGACAACGCCAGCGCCGCACCTCCCATGACAGCGCGCGCGGTCAGGCGAATCCCCAGACGAAACTTCCGGTTCATGGTGCTCATGAATGAGTCCTCCTGTTGTTGATACTCGCCTGTTCCTACGAAAAGCTTCCCGCAGCGAAGAACCGATGACTAGACCGGCGGAACCTGACTCAGGATTTCCCGTTCCGCTTCCAACCAATCATCGAACGCATTGCCGTCTCGACAACCTCGTTCCAGATGAAGCTCATACGCGCGCTTGGCGATGAGTACCTGGAGGTCGTCGCAGACGGACACAGATGATTTGCTCGCTACCGGAACAGCGTCCGGACTCTGAGTCTTTGCAGCCGCCACCCGGCGTGTCTTCACTGGTCTCTCATGTACTGGCTGTGTGTCCATGACGTTACCTCCTTGCGCGAATCTGCGAATGTGATTGCTGTCGGCATTACGTCATTTCTTCCTCAACCGCCTCACTTCGGCAACTTCGGCATTTCGAACTTGACCGGTTCGCCTGCCAGCGCTTTCAGAAACGCGATCAGATCGGCTTTCTCCTGCTGCGTCAGCCCCAGCGGTTTCACCATCGGACTCAGGTTGGGATTCTGTCCGCCGCCTTGATCAAGAAAATCTACGACCTCTTCCAGCGTTTTGAAGACGCCGTCATGCATGTAGGGCGCGGTCTCGGTGATGCTCCTGAGCGTCTGCGTCTTAAAGGCGCCCTTATCCTGCTCCTGCCGTGTCACGTAGAAACGGCCCAGATCCTCTTTCATGGGGCCTTCCTGAGGGACGCCCAGGTTATGGAACTGATTGTCGGTAAAGTTTGGCCCGTTGTGACAGAGGACGCAGCGCGCCTTGCCTTTGAACAGAGACATCCCACGGATCGCCGATTCGTCCATCGCCTTGGCATCGCCCAGCACATACTTGTCGAATGCGGAGTTCGTCGAAACGACCGTCCGCTCATAAGCCGCAATGGCTTCGGCGAGTCCCTGAAGATTCACGTCCGTCCCAAAGACCGTCCGGAACTGCTGCTGGTAGCCTTTGATCTTGCCGAGCTTCTTGACGACATTCTCGTGCGTCTCGGCCATTTCGACAGGATTGACGACCGGACCGATGGCCTGTTCCTCCAGCGAACCGGCGCGGCCGTCCCAGAATTGGAGCGGAATGAATCCGGTGTTATACACCGACGGAGCCTGCCGCCCTCCGACCCCTCCGCCCACGCCGATTGAGGTTTGGCGCGGGTCGGCAAAGCCGGTGAAGGGGTTGTGGCAAAACGCGCAGGAAATGGCGTTGTTCTTGGAAAGCCGCCCGTCGAAGTAGAGCTGTTTTCCCAGATCCACCTTGGCCTTGTAATTGAGGTTTGTAGCAGGGATCGGCACGACTGTCGGCAGTGGCCCGATATCAGGAACCGTCACGCCGTCGAGCGACACCGTTCCCGGTGACGAATTGCCACCGCCGAACGCATTCTGTGCCGACAGCTCGGCGGCGAGCACAAACAGACTCACCGCACCGGCGATCATCGCAAACCACAACACCTGCCTTCTTCTACACCTCATCGACCACCTCCCTATTCTTTGCCTCTCAGCGCCTTAATGGCCGCTCCGTTTCTCGAAATACTCGTCGTACCGGTGGACGAAGTCCTTCTGCGCCAGCGGCACATGGCAGGCCCGGCACTCGGCAAAATTCGCCTTCAGAGGCTGCATCCGGCCCGTAGGCGGCATAGACCCAGGCGCCGGTCTTGACGTTGTCCGGGACGTCCTGCCCCCAGCCTTCCCCCTTGCCCATGACAAAGACCTTGGCGAGCTTGTCTTTCACCAGCTTCCCCGCCGCGTCTTTTTCAAAGATGCCATCGGCCGCTTTCTTGCCGCTGTAGATTTCCATCACGAACTGGGTCCCGTTCGGGACCATCTGGCCCTGGGCCGTGCGGGACCCGACAGGGTTGACATACAAATCTCTGACGGCATCCGGTTTCTGCACCTCCTTCAAACACACCGGCCAGGACTTGTAATCGGCCGGCAAGGCCACCTCTCCGTCTTTCGGCGCAGAACCCGCCTGCATCGCCACACAAGCTGCGATCGCGAACACTGCCACCCCCATCGCCACGGTAGATGCCATTCGCCTGATCATAGGGAACTCCTCTCTGCTGAGGTGATGGAAGGTTCGTCGTTTCGCCGGCCGCACAGGCGTCATCACAACCGGGCCAGAACCTCTCTCATCGCGTCAAGAAACCGCCGGTTGTCTTCCGGCAATGCCGTCGTCACACGCATATAGCCGGGACCCAGCCGGGAATCTTTCAGCGGTTTGATCAGAATCTTCTGTTCGCGGAGTCGCGTCGCAACGACCGTCGCATCGTGCGGGGCCACATCGGCCAGAAAGAAATAGGTTTCTGAAGGGAACGTCTTCACGCCAAGCTTCTCCAACTCAACCGCCAGCTCCCTTGCCCATCCCCTCAACTCCACAGCTCGCGCTCGAATCTTGTCTTCGTAGCGCAACGTGGCAATTGCCGCCGCCTCGCTGGAACGGGCCAAGGGATAGGCGTCGTTGTTCTGATTGAGATCGTCGGCCAGCGGTTCCGGAAGGATCGCGTAGCCCACGCGGAACCCGGCCAGACTGTGGGCCTTCGACAGCGTGCGGGTCACCAGGAGGTTTTGATAACGCGGCACCCAGGAGGCGACCGATTGGCCGGCCATGCCGACGAAGGCTTCGTCGACCAGGAAATGCGTGTGCGGGTAGCGCGCGAGCAGATCGGGCAGCGGCGCCATGTCGAACGTGCCGCCGTTTGGATTGTTGGGATTCACGATCGCCACGAGCGTCGTGTCCGGCGGAATGGTCAACCGGGCCAGGTCGAAGGTGAAATTGTCCTGTGGCAAAAGATAGGTCTCTGTGTAGGATTCGGCAATCTCGGGGAACAGCACATAGGTCGGCGTCAGCAAGTGCACGCGCTTTCCGAGTCTCGAAAACAGTTGGCGAAGGATCAGTTCCGAACCGGCATTGATATGAATCAGCCGCTCAGGCACACCAAGCTGTTCGCTCAGCAACCGGCGGAGCGGCGCAGAGTAGGCTTCCGTGTAGTAGTTGCTCCGGGCCAGTTCCTCTTGGGCAGCGGCGATCGCTTCATCCAGCGGCGGCAACGGATTCTCACAGAGCAGCATTTTGATCCCGGCAAAGGTCCCGCCACCTTTTTCGAGCAATGACGTCATGTGGTCCTCCCTTGACGACGGAATCGTTTTTGACCGGAGCCAGCTTGTGTTCTCCCTGGCAGCTCCTTCCCTCGACCAGGCCCTCGCCCTGCTTCCCCGCCTTGCGCGACGCATCGCTCAAATGCGGGAAGATGGGCGTCGCGTGACCTGGCTTGGAGCCGTTGAAAGAGACTTCTCACCTCGGGATTCTCCGTCTCACGCAGGAACCGGTTATACATGGCGATATTTTCATGTTCCCCTTCGACGCCGGCCAGGCAGGCTTCCAGAATAGATGCGGGAGGCTGCAGCGTTGCCTCCCAGTCATCGGACGGGAGAGGAATCCCGTACCGAGGACAGAGCGCTTCGAGCGCTCTCGCATGGGTGTCTTCCGCCTCCACGATGTTGACGAAGGGCCGCGCAGGGCCGAAGGTCTTGATCACCAGGCGATAGAACGCCCGCGCCTTGTACTCATCGTTCAGAGCTTCGAGGATCATGCCTTTGGTCTTTTCGTCGATCATGGTCACCCGTCACAACTTATAAGCCCTGTGGCAGGACACACAGGCCCCGATGGTTTTTTCGAGCTTCGGCAGGATCGTCTGGAGGTCTTTCGAGGGGAGCACCTTGGCCAAATCCTCGGCCTCCTGATGGTGTGCCATCGCGAGCTCATGATACTTCGGCGGAAACGTCGCCCCGCCCTCCCGTTGCATGGCCTGGTGATGCTTGGGCAATCCGAGTTCCTCGTGCGCCACTGTGGCTGCCTGCTCGAAATCCTGCCGGCCCAGGGCAGCGACAATGTCCCGGATCGCCTCCAAATGTTCGCGCATCGTCAGCTTCATGCCTGCTTCAGCCGCCTGGCTGAGGCCCAGCGCCGCGCGTTCGTCAGGATGACTATCGCCCGGAGTTCCCTCCTTGATCATGGAGTGCCCATGGTCATGCTGAGCCTGCCCGACAGCCGTCAGGCTCAACAGCCCAACCAATCCCAATCCAACCGATACGATCGTGATTCGGTTCATCTCGTCCCCTATTGCCGAACCGTAGAAGCACCTGTGAGCAGCGGCCGCGCCAGCCCGCGGCCGCTGCTCATCTGTCCTTACCTACCGCTTACTTGTGCTCAGCCATGTGTTCGGTCATGCGAATCGCATAAGTCATCGCTCCCATTGTTGGGGATTCCGTCTCACGCGTTCCCAAGGCAGCCCGCAACAAAGCACCGAGCATTCGAGCCTGCTGCTGGGACAATCCAGCCCGATTCCCCTCTTTCAATGACTGCTGTCCGTGTTGAATCGCGGCCCTGAGATATTCCAAGCTGCTTTCAATCGCGTCACAGGTATTGGCGGGTGTGCAGCCCTTCATCGCATTGTGCGCCTCTTGAAGATATTTGATCACGCCACGGCCATCGCCTGGATTTTCGACGTCCTTGCTGAAGTCCGGATTACCTGCCCCCACCACAACATTGATCGCCCGTTGCGTCTGTGCACGATGCCATCCTTGACCAGGTTGGTGTGGAGCCACGGCAAGTTCAGCATAATGAATGGCAATTTCTAATTGTTCATGGGCCTTCATGAGAAGTTCATGCCCGGACGCGGCCTTTTCCGATTCCGCGCTCCAGGCGGGGGCCAGTCCCGTCACGCCAACCACACTCGATGCAGCCATAAGAGCGGCGATCGCCATGGCCTTGGCTTTTGTCGGAAAATGCTTCAACAGGAATGTATGCATGGTCTCTCCTCCTTGAGTGCGCACTCCACCGGCCGGAAGTTCGGACTGGTTAATGATCACTGCCTTCGTTTTCTAAGACTTTGCCCGTCAGCTTAGATGCATCATTTCATCATAGTTCCCTCCTTCCTTCCGAGATATGTTACGGCCTGGGCTGGATCCCTTCCGCGTCGTACCCGTGCCACGCTTTCCGTTTACTCCGGCATCGGAATCGAGATCAGGACCGCACCCAGCACATCGTTCAGTTTGTAGTCACGCTTCGGGCTGCGCGGATCGGCGTTGTGGCAACTCACACACACCGGCGAGACGGCAAAGTCCGCATACAGGGCCTGGAAGTAGCGGACTCCTCCCTCCTTGACCTGCCCCTTATACGGCTGCTCAGGGTGCGCCATGACCGCCTCAAGCGCCCTCCGCTCAAAATCGCTTCGAGGCCCGCTTTGCTTGTTGATCGGATTCAAGCTGATCAATCGATACTGCACTGCGCTTCCCGTCAACGACGCCAGGCTCGCCGCCTCCTGGAAGAATTGGGCCGGCAGCGGGAGCGCACTGGCCTCGCGCCATTTCTCCGACGATTCGATCACACCCCGCCGCTGCATTCGCTCCACGACGTGGACGGTATAAAACGTCCGGTTGGACTCCAGCACTGAATGGAGATAGTCCACGACCGTTTCCAGCGGGACGCTGCCGGCTGAATCCTTCCCGGCCATACCAGTCCCCCAGCCTCCGATCACGCACAAGGCAATGCCTACGCCTCCGACGAACCACGTCCTGATCGACATGAGATCCTCCCTCTGAGACGGTCTCTCCGGCCCAGAGACCTGAACATGATGAAGATCGCCGAATCCCCTTCGCCCTCTCTATGGAGCAGCGGGAACCCCCTTCTTGAAGATGAGTCTCGGAGTTTGCAGATCGCCCATCTCGAACGCTGCCAACTCCCACCCGGATTGGCCATACTCGGTAAGCACCGCTTGAATGCTGCGCGTGTCGGGAAGCACTTCGAGCACCCGGTACTCAAACCGCAATTGGGCCGAGAGACCTTGCGACACGCCCGGCGTCGTGCGCAGAGCCAGCCCCAGGATCAGCAACAGACACCCCGTTCCGAAAAGAAACCAGCGTGGCACATTGAGCGGATTCATGATTACCCTCGTTGCACATTACGGCTTAAGCGATCGGATATAGGCCAGCAGGTCGGCTAGTTGCGCCTCTTCAAACGCTCCATCGTAACTCGACATCGCCGTGCCGGGCCGCCCTTCCAGAATGACCTTTCGCAATTGCGCATCGGTCTTCGCCTGGGTCGCCTTGGCCGCAAGATTGGCGGGCGGAGGCGTCAAATAAGCGGCCATGTCGCTGTCACCCTTCCCCGTCGGACCATGGCAACTCTGGCAACTCTCCAGATAGATCTTCTTGCCGGCATCAGGATCGCCCTTGGGCGAAGCCGCCATAGTCATCTGCGTAAATCCCAGCACAACCGTGCATACACACAAACTCAACACACTTGTCAGCCGCATTGTCGTCCTCCCGCGTCGCGTAAAGCGCCCTGTTCATGTCGCCATACATGCTTCAGCCGCGACGCTCCATCTCTTTACTTGAGCGTCATCATGTACGCCGTGATTGCATAGATATCTTCGTCCGGCAGCGGCGGCTTCGGGATATAGGCGCCGCTCTCCGGCTCGAAGTCGTTCGGATTCTGATTGAAGCGGTACACCCAATCCGCATACAAACGTTCATTGATCTTGATAAAGGATGTGCTTGCCGTCCCTCCCGCATACCCTTTTGCCGTCTTCGCCGGCGTGAAGTGGCAGTTCTGGCAGCCATGCTCCCGATACAACTTCTGGCCTCGCTCCAACTGTTCCGGCGTGCTCGGTTTCATCACACCTTCGGTGATGCGAGCGTCCTTCCGCTTCGCAAGAAACCCCGCCACCGCCTTCGCTTGATCGGCAGGCAAGGCCAGGTGCCGCTTCTTGCGCTCCGGGCGAAAGTCGTAGCCGACGGGGTAATGTTTGAAGTCGGGATTCCGGAGCCACCCTTCCAGCCAGTCTCGCTGATATTTGTTCCCGGCCCAGATGAGATCGGGCGCTTTCTTCGTTTTGCGCGGGGCGGGCTTCCCTTCAATCCGATGACATTGCACGCACAGCGACTTCACGATCTGCTCTCCGGGATCAGCCGCAAGCCCTATTCGGGACTGGGCCAGAACCAGCCCCGCCGTCATCGAGAGTACGAAACCGATGACCACCGCGACTCGTCCGTTCACGCGCGAGCAATGCTGATCCATCTCAGGTCCTCCATACCCCAGGCATTACCGTTTTACGATGATGCCGCAGGCAATCCGCGGACCGCCCGGCGCATCTTTGGTCGGCGGGTCGGGCAGATACTTATCCTGCAACTCATGGATGATGAAAGCGCTCCCGTCCTTGTCGAACAACGAATTCAATCCGTCCGACAGCGTCACGCGGCTCGTGATGGTATAGAGCGACCCGTTTCGATTCTCATCGACGGAGAGATTCTGGAGATCTCCGAGGTGATACGGATGATTGCCGAGGCCGGGGCTGACATTCGCCTCGGGATTGACTTGCGAATCGCTGTTGCCGTCGAAGTGCCCCTTCGCAGCCGAGAATGGCTCGCAGTTTCCGGTTTCATGAATATGGATGGCATGCAACCCCGACGTCAGCTTGCTGTCTGCCGTCCCCTGCAGATTGAGCTTGATCCGCACACGGCCTTCATACTCCTGGTAGAGCCGCGCCTCCCCCGTGATCCCCGGCCCTGCAATGACCGCGTTCGCGTGCAGCGGAGCGCTCAGCTTGCCCGTGTGATAGGAAGAACAGCCTCCTAGGACGAGTCCGGTTATCACGGCGGAACCGATTCCTGTGAACAAATTCATCATGCCCTCCTTGGCCGACCACTCCACACCCGGCGGCGCCGCAGCCCATCGACTGCGGTGCCGCCACGCGCACGCCGGTCGCGCGATTACATTGCCGGATTCTCGATATCGACGCCCAATCCGATCCATGCCCGCAGAATGTCGTGGCGGGTGATCGAATGGGTCACCTTTCCATTGCGTTGAACCGGAAGGTTCAGCAGCCGCTTCTCATCCATCAGCTTGAGGGCGTCTTCGATGCTCGTCTCATCGGTCACAGCAATTCGATCCTTCCCCATGACGTCTCCGGCTGTAAGTTGATTCAGATCCTTCTCCGCGCTCAGCGCGCGCAAAATGTCGAACTCGCTCACGAAGCCGATAAATTGTCCCGCATCATCGACAACCGGCGCACCCGGTGTATGCGTTGTCAGCAGTTCCACCGCCACACCCATCGCATTGTGTGTCCGGCCAAATACGAGATCGTTCGTCGCATGCACCTGCCCCACTGTCTTGAAGCCTCCGACAGGAACGCCCGGTCTGGATAACGTAGACATGAACCCCTCCTTGGTATTGGTGAATGAAGAAACGGGCACTCTTGAATCCTCTCAAATGCCCTGCCTATTCATGTGAGTCTTCGAGACTGAATAGGATTCGCACATCGCCTGCACAATCACTCGATAGGCTGACAATTTTCAATGAGCGCAAGAGTCATACCTCTCTCTGTGCGTAGGCTTCACAGAATAGCACCAGGACCCAACTACTTGATTGAGCTGGTTATGAGAGAGAGAGAGAGAGAGAGAGAGGCGTTATGCAATGGCGTGCAGATTATTGCCCCAGACGCGAGGCTATCGATGGCGCAAGATACCCCATTTACGAAGAGCGGTAATTTAATAACCGGAGGCCGCACGAGAAGAGGTGCAGGCATGCCGATGAAGTGGTTATCCTGCTGGATTGGGCTGACAGATTCGAGATCGGTGAGGGGAGGCACGGCCAGGACTTCGGGGTCGGCGATAACCGCTTCTCCCGGCCCGCAGTCGACGGCCTATGAGAGTCCGGACTATTGGGGCGAGGGCTTACATCAGCGCGACGCACATGGGTACAGACGATCGTCCAGCCCGACCAGAGAGCTCCTCTTACTTCTCGCAGCTCTCCGTTTCACGGCACCCCATCCCGTCTTTCGGTCCGCGGTGTCCCATGCCGCCCATCCCTCCGCCGGGTCCCATTCCGGAGCCCATGCCTTCTCTGTGCCCCATCATGCCTGGCCCATGTTCTCCGGCAAAGCTTCGCTCGTATTGGATGAGGGACCAGATCTCCTCATCGCTGAGTTGATCGCCGAATCCGATCATAGCCGTGCCGGGCGAGCCGTGCTTGATGACCCAGTAAATCTCGCCTTCCGTCCGATGCCGCCAGAATCCATGGTGTTGAAAATTACGCGGCGAGGGATCGAGACCGACTGCCGCCATACCGTTGCCCGATCCGTCTTTGCCGTGGCAATTGAAGCACGTGCCTTTGCCGTTGTAGAGCGCCTTGCCCTTCTCGACGATCTCGGCGGAATTCGGCAACGGACTCGCCAATGCGCGCGCTTCCGCCAGCTTGTCAGCCGGCACGCGCGGCTGCATCATGGGTCGCTCAGCTGCCGACAAGGCCGACGCACTCACGACACCGCAAACTAGAACAGCCGCCAGCACACGTGTGATTGTCATCGTCGTCATCCTACTCCTCACAAATCGAGCTCCACCATCTTGCGATGGAAGCGCGTGATGATATTGGGATCCGGTGTCAGGCGAATCTGGGTCTCTTCCTTGCCCTTGTAGGGCAGAAGATTCAACACATACCGCAGGCTCTCCAACCGCGCAGACTGCTTGTCATTCGCCTTCACAATGATCCAGGGGCTGAAGGTCGCGTGCGTCTTGCTGAACATTTCCTCTTTATAGCGCGTGTAGGAATCCCAGAGCTCTTGCGCTTTCTCATCGACCGGACTCAGCTTCCACTGCTTGAGGGGATTCTGTCGACGCGCCTCAAAACGTTTGGCCTGCTCATCCTTGGAGATGGAGAACCAGAACTTGATGATGGTCACCCCGTCTTCGTAGAGCATATGTTCGAACTCGGTGACCTGCTGCAGAAAGCGTTGATGATCCTTCTTGCTGCAAAACCCCATCACCGGTTCGACGACGGCGCGGTTGTACCAACTGCGGTCGAAGAAGACGATCTCGCCTTTGTTCGGCAATTGCCGGATATAGCGCTGGAAATACCACTGGCCACGCTCTTCATCCGACGGCTTGGGGAGCGCGACGACTCGCATGGCGCGAGGATTCAGATGTTCAGTAAAGCGGCGGATCGTACCGCCCTTCCCTGCCGCATCGCGGCCTTCGACCAGAATCGCAATCCGCTGCCCGCTCTCCTGCACCCACCGCTGCAATCGAACCAGCTCGACCTGAAGCTGCCGCAATTCCTGCTCGTAGAGCAACGTCTTGCGGACTTCCTCCAGATCCACTTCTTTCCGCTTCAGGAGCGTCAACAACCCCCTGCGGGTGTTGATGCGAATCAAGTCGTCATCCGTCAACGCATGCCCGGCGACACCGATGGCATACGCGACCTGATCGACGGCCTTGCTCTGTGCCTGACGGTAGCCGTCGCCCTGCTGGGGGATCGCTGTCGGAATGGCTTCCAGTTCATCGGCCAGCAACTCGCCATCGTTACCGGCAATCGCCTCGGCATCCCGATCAGCTCGACTCACTTTTCTATTCTCCGATTTACCGGCCGACTCGTCTTCACCAGCCATGACATCCCCCCGCGTTAGACTCAATCCACGAATTAGAACACGACACTGCGATCACGCTCGGCTACAGCCTTGATATAGTCGGGCATCCCCTTGATTGATGCACCTGCGACCAGATCAGCTCCACCGATTTGCCTCGCCACCGCACAGGCGCCGCAGACCCATATGGGAATATTTGCAGCTTGTACCCCGGCAAGCAAGTCTTTTAGCGGTGTTAGATTCACACCATGAACATGATCGGCCGTACCCTTCCGTCCCAGCGTCACCGCTTCGTTCCAGAGCCAGAGCACCACGTCGTGTCCCTGCTCTTTGGCCGCTTTTGCCGCGACAAACGGGAGTGTCGCCATCGTAGGATCATCCGTGCCTCGGCTGCCAGAAATAATAAACGTCGCCATCAATTGCCCCTTTCTCACTCGCCGTGCGCATCCCGCAGACGTTATTCACGCCTCACGAAGTCCTAGGTCTCACGCAGGTTGTTCAGAAAGGCGGTCCAGCAAGGCCGCAGCAAGCGAAGAGACGAAGCGTACTCTCTGCGGTACGTTGAGTCTCTGAGCGCTGCGAGAACGCCGCTGGCAGCCTTTATCAACAACCTGCTACTTCGGCCCTTTGAATGTCGTTTTCAAATAGGCCATGACATCGGCCACGCCCTGCTGTCCGATGGTATGTCCCCAGTAGGGCATATTGGCGGACTTGCCCATCGCCGCCCCGCCGTGATTGATCATGTTGTACAGATACTCAGTCGGCACCTCGCTGAAGTTGATGTTGGCATGGATCGCGGGTTTCGGCTCGATCGTGGCCGCAGCCGGCCCGTCGCCCTTGCCGGTCGCTCCGTGGCATTGCATGCAGTATTCTTTGTAAATCACTTTGCCGCGTCCGGAGCTGGCCTTGGAAAATTCCTGACTCGTCCAGGGCTCGTAATATTTGAAGTCCGGAACCCCTTGCGCCGCCAGATATCCGATCACCGCGCGCAATTGCGGTTCCGTGGCATCGGCCACAAATTCACCGGTGTGAATGATGAAATCCTGCGGGTTCTGCCCGAAGCGGAACAGCCAGTCCATGTTGTACCGCTGACCGGCTTTCTCCAATGCGATGCTTTGCTGCCCGCCGATGAGTTTCCCGTTTTCCTCGACCGTGTGACAGCCGAGACAGGCATGCGCCTTGTAGGCCATCCCGCCGAACGCCACTTCATACTTGGAGACCTTCGCTGTGTCGAAGGCCCCGACTTTCACACGCGGATCCTTGTTGTGTTCGGCCAGGTAATCGGCAATCCCGTTGGCCTCGGCCTCCGAGACGGTCACATGCTTATGCGCTTCCTGCGATTGATCCCAGCGATACCCTTTGACGTACAGGGGCGCTTCTTTGCCGGTCAGCCAGCGAATCAACCAGGCCCGGTTATACTTGCTCCCGGCCCAGATGAGATCGGGCGCCTTGAGATTGAAACGGGATTCAGCCTGCCCTTCCATCCGGTGACATTGGACGCAGTTCTGCTGAATCAGCTCCTTGGCCTTGGGCTGATCGGCTCCGAACAACAACCGTGGGGTAGACATCAACCCCACCAATGTCAGCAGCGCCCCTCCGACTACCACGCTCCGTCGCACGTTCATGACCGCTCCTTTCCTCTATGGTGAGCTCGACTACCCGCTACTTCGTCAGTAACCATGTGTGTACGTCGGCAATATCTTGCTGACTCAACACCGATCCCCAGGCCGGCATCGGCCCTCGCCCATGCAGTACGGTCTCCCAGAACAGATCGTCATGTTTCAGAATCGGATTCTTCGCCAGCTTCGGCCCCATCCCGCCGGTCGCACCGGCGCCGTGACAGGCCTGGCAATTATGTTCGAAAACGCCCGCCCCTCTTGTCGCCACGCCGACGAGCGGACCGGTGTCCGCCGGCTCCTGTGTCAGCGGCTCCGCTTTTCTCAATTCCTGATCGAGCGGCGGGAGATGATCCGGCGCAGCCGGGTGATAACGGGCCGACAGGTACCGCACGAGCAGGTCGGCTTCATCATCGGCAATCTCCGCCCCCCAATGTTTCATCTTGTCGACGGTCGCTGCCCAGCGGTCTTTCGGCAAGCGCTGTTGAGCCACCAGATCCGGACTGTGGCACACCGAGCAACGCGCCACGATCAGCCCTTCGGCACGCGGCGCCAGCGCGACGCTCACCGTCGCCAGATCGTCTTCCTGCGCCGCCGTCATCGCGGCCACACCGGCAACTCCCAACAGCACTGCGCCGATGAGCACCGAGATACGCGTCATCGTATCTGCACCGTCACAGACACGCTGTCCCACCCGTTCCACAAGAACCCGCTGGGATTCCACGGGCTCTCTTGAGGTTGAACCTGTCCCGCGGCATCCGTCGCACGACAAAGGATCGTCACGGCCCCGGCCCCCTTGGGCTTCCACAGGAACTGCCATTGCCGCCAGGCATAGGGCTCGTCTTCGCCGACCAGCCGCGCCGGCTCCCAGGTCTTGCCGTCGTCGAACGAAAGCTCCACGGTCGCCACAGCGGCTTCTCCGCTCCAGGCCACGCCCTGCACAGTGACCGGTCCTCGCCCGACCTGATCGCCGTTGACGGGCGAGGCGATGAGCGACTTCACCACCATCGCTTCAACTGGCACCATCGAGGTGCCAGGCAGACCGGAGTTCGCCTGAATTGCCGTGACCGGCACACGATACGCCGTCTGCATGTAATACCCCTTGGCTTCATCCGCCTGGACCGTGATATCGGTCAGCCACTTGGTGCAGGAATCCGCCATCCAACCCGGCGTGATCACCCGCAACGGCGCGCCATGCAACAGGGGCAAGGGGCGTCCATTCATCTCATACGCAAGGATCGTGTCCGGATGAACGGCTTTCTCCAGCGGAATACTACGCGTAAATAATGGGACCGATGACACCACCGGGCGATCAGCGCCTTGGAGTTGCACGTGCTTCGCGGCCGGCCGTAGGCCGGCTTTGGCCAGCACGTCCCGCAGCCGCACACCGGTCCATTGCGCATTGCCGACCGCGCCGCGCTCCCATTGCACACCCGGCACCTTCGGACGATGAAACGCGCGCCCGTTGCCGCTGCATTGGACGACGGCGGTGATCGTCACCCGCTCGAACGCGTTGAGATCCTTGAGCGTGAGTTCCAGCGGATGTTCGATCAATCCCCCGACATGCAGCCGCCAATTGGCCTCGGCAATCAATTCGGGCGCGGGCGGCCCGAAATGACTTCGCACGAAAAACCGATGAT
Organism: Nitrospira sp.; assembly: GCA_030692565.1. Taxonomy (NCBI): domain Bacteria; kingdom Pseudomonadati; phylum Nitrospirota; class Nitrospiria; order Nitrospirales; family Nitrospiraceae; genus Nitrospira; species Nitrospira sp. Next base: position 36,087 of record JAUYAO010000045.1, on the reverse strand, counting down.
TGGGGGTCACATATGATGTGAATTCGCGCACGGGCGTTTCCGCATCGTACGGTCGCATCACGCGTACGGTCTGCGGACCGGTTTCCGGGGATACCGCCTGCTGGGCCAGCGCCGGTCGCATCTGACGCCAGACCGCGAGCCCGCCGATCATAGCGGCTATCCGCTTGAACAGCGTTCGACGGGAGGATGACACGGACTTCCTCATGGATGTACTCCCTGGGCATGAGGATTGAGTTGGATCGTGACGACCGGAGAGCCGGAGAGGGATTGGTGTACCGTGCACCCGTGGGCGACCTTCAACAAGCGCTCTTTCATGTCCGGCGTGAGACGATGCGGCAACCGGATCACCAGTGCGATCGTCCCCACGCGATGCGGTCCCTCGGCCATCTCCCACTCGGCATCCACCCCGAGGCCGTCACGGGAAATGTCATGCCGCGCGCAGAACTGCCCAACGAAGTACCCGACGCAGCTGGCGACCGAGCCGACAAAGAGTTCGACCGGACTCATCCCCGCATCGTGGCCGCCATCTTCTTCCGGCTGATCGGTCACCACACGATGCCGACCGCTGGTGACGTCGTAGCGCATACCTCCGTGATACGCCACTTGGAGTTTCATGAGGCCCTCCTGTGTGCCGTGCGTCATTCGTCACTCGTCATTGGTCTTATCCTGATCGTCAAGCGTCAAGCGTTCTCGAAACTTATCCTTCGGCCTCCTCTCACGCATGACGTTTGACGTTTCACGTCTTAATACGGCACATCCGCCGGTTTGCCGCCCTTCGGCCAGTCGTGTTGCTTGCCGGGGAAATCCGGACGCGGCTGGCTGTTCACATAGGCCGCCACATCGAAGGCCTCATCATCGGTCAGTGTCCACCCCCAGCCTCTCGGCATATTGGACTTGATGAACGGCGCCGCCACCGTGATACGAGCCATCCCTGCCGCAATATTGTAAGAATGCGGCCCCCAGACCGGCGGCCCGGCCATGGTCCCCTGTCCATCCGCTCCATGGCAGAACACACACTTCGTGGCGAACTGCTTTTTCCCGTTCACGGGATCTGGAACGTGACCGGAGGTCAGACGTGGAATCCCGCGCCATGGCACCGTACTACCCGGCGGGACGTTTTGCGAAAGCCATTCGATGTAGGCCACGACGGCCTGGAGCTTCGAGCTATCGGGGGGAGGGGCTGTGCCGTTCATGCTGCGCTCGAAACATTCGCCGATGCGGTCGGCCAAGGACATCTGACGATCGGCCCGTGCACGATATTCCGGATACAACCGGCTGATGCCGACAAAGGAGGCGGTGTTCGGATTCATTCCGGCATCGAGGTGGCAGTTCGTGCAATTCAACCGATTGCCCACATAGGGCCGCCCATAGTCCTGCGTATCGACTACGATTTTGTAGCCTAAGCGAATCTGCTCGCCTCGTTGATCGCCGGGGATCAGCTCCGGCGATGGCGGCGCAAACACCATGTCGGCGGAAGTTAACCCGTCACCCCTATGGCCGGACTCAAGAGTCGAAACGACCTTCGGGGTTGGCGTGCATCCACCTTCACCGACCAGGAACCCAACCACAATGACGCATGTCCAGAGATATATTCGCATTGCCTCCCCGCTAGCCCTTCTTCCCAGGGGTGACCGGACAGGTATTGATCCCGAAAACAGTCCAGAGCGGGCAGAATCCAATAGCCCCGGTGACCAGGGCAATGGTCCCAACGACGAGCGCCACCCCGGTACCCACCGGCGGCAATCCCGCAAAAGCTCCGATTCCCAGGGCAATGACTCCGACAACGATTCGAATGGGTCGTTCAACCCCTCCAACATTGCATGCCATCACGACACCTCCCGGTTAAGCTCGCCACCCAGCGTACCCTTTGCATTCATAGGAGTCAGGATCTGCTAAAAAGATTCGCTCATTCTCAAGGCCCCTGCTTCAATGTCCGCACATAGGCCAACACATCCCAGATTTCGTCGTCTGATAACGCCGTACTCCATGCCCCCATCGCCGTATTGGGCTTGCCGTCGTGAATCCGCTTGAAGAGACTGGCATCCAAACGGTTCTGAATGCCCGGGGAAGTGAGGTCGGCCGGCTTTGGAACGAGGCGAATTCCCATCGCTCCCTTGCCGTCGATCCCGTGACAGCGAATACAGGTATTGGAATAGATCTCTCGACCGGTCACGGCATCAGAGTCCTTCCCCGGAGCCGGAAGATCTTTCAATCCGCCGCCACCGAATCCGGCCGAGACAGTCCCGATCAAAAGGCTGACTATGATTCCGACAACACGCATACGACCTCATGAGCCTGCGAAGGAGACAATGCGAGCGATGTGCCATCGGCGTGAAAATCAGATAACAAATCCATTCTATGATCTCAGCAGGTTAGCTTCAATACCTGAAGGACGGATGGACGCAGGAACTTCAACTGGCGAGAAACACCCCAGGCCGGCTTTCACACACTGTCCCAGGATGCCCCAATACGAGAAAATTAACGAATGGTTGGGACGAGGGTGACGTGAGCCTTCATGGAGTTCGAAATCAGGCAGTTCGCTTCGGCCTTCTCGATCAGCTCCTTTGCTTTGGGCCTATCGCTGCGGCAAGGAACCATACGGGGACTGGCGCCGCTTCCGAACGGCGCCTGCCCCCCTTCTCATTCTAAAAGGCGTGATGATTTCGAGCTGCGAAACGGGTATTCTGCGGCGACATTCTAAGCCTTCCGTCTGCAGTTGAGGCATGATCAACGAAGCTGACACCTGCCGAAAATATGTCCTCCCGAAGCTCATTGCTTCGGGCTGGGATAACGACCCACGCTCCTTCACCGAACAGAAAACATTTACAGATGGTCGGATCGTCTTAATTGGCGAAAAAGTCCGCCGCCGGGCACAGAAACGAGCGGACTATCTCTTGCGCTACACGCGCGATTTCGTCATAGCCGTTGTTGAAGCCAAAGCGGCATACAAAACACCGAGTGACGGACTGCAACAAGCGAAGGAGTATGCGGCGATCCTCGATCTCAAGTTCGCCTATGCAACCAATGGGCATGGGATCGTCGAGTTCGACTTTCTCACTGGGCAAGAGCGGCAGCTTGAAACGTTCCCAGCGCCGGATGAACTCTGGAAGCGCCTCTGTGTAGACGAACGTCTGAAAGACGCGACCGCAGCAGACCAGCTGCTTACGCCCTACAACCATCTCTCCGGAAAGAGCCCCCGCTACTATCAGGACATTGCCATCAATCGAACGGTGCGAGCGATTCTCCAGAAGAGGCCACGCATTCTGCTGACGATGGCGACCGGGACGGGGAAGACGGTGGTTGCGTTTCAGATTTGTTGGAAGCTGTGGCAGGCACGCTGGAATCGGACCGGAGAATATCGCCGTCCGAAAATCCTCTACCTAGCCGACCGCAACATTTTGATCGACGATCCCAAGGATAAGATTTTTACTCCGTTCGGCGATGCGCGCTGGAAGATTGAGAACGGCGAGGTCAACAAGGGCCGCGAGATGTACTTCGCCATCTATCAGGCGATTGCCAAGGATGAGCACCGCCCAGGCCTGTATAAGGAATATGCCCGCGATTTCTTCGATCTGATCATCGTGGACGAGTGTCATCGGGGAAGCGCGCGCGATGAAAGCAATTGGCGGGAGATTCTGAACTATTTTGAACCGGCCTATCAGCTCGGTATGACGGCCACGCCGTTGCGAGAGGATAATCGCGATACCTATGCCTACTTCGGCAATCCGATCTACACATACAGCCTCCGTCAGGGCATCGACGATGGATTCCTCGCTCCTTACCGAGTGCATCGGGTAGTCAGCACATGGGACGCGGCAGGATGGCGGCCAAGCCAGGGCGACCTCGATCGCTACGGGCGCGCGATTCCAGACGACGAATATCCTACAAAGGACTTTGAGCGAGTCGTTGCGCTACGGGCGCGGACGCAGGCCATCGCGCGCCACCTGACGGATTTCATGAAGAAGACAGACCGTTTTGCCAAGACGATTGTGTTCTGTGTGGATCAGCCGCACGCCGACGAGATGCGGCAAGCCCTGAACAACCTCAATACGGATTTGACCAGGCAACATGCCGATTACGTCTGTCGGGTAACGTCGGAAGAAGGCGACATCGGGCGCGGGCATTTGGGCCGATTCCAAGAATTAGAAACTGCTACGCCGGTGATCCTCACGACATCGCAGTTGCTTACGACCGGTGTCGATGCGCCGACGTGCAAGAACATCGTGTTGGCGCGAGTCGTCAATTCGATGACCGAATTCAAGCAGATGATCGGGCGCGGCACGCGCGTGCGCGACGATTACGGCAAACTGTACTTCAATATCCTGGACTACACAGGCTCCGCCACGCGCCTCTTTGCCGATCCGGACTTCGACGGCGATCCGGTCTTGATCACCGAAGAGCAGGTCGATGAAGCAGGAGAGACGGTGCCAAAGACCTACGAGATCGTCGAAGAGCAGCCGGTCATGGCGGAGAAGGAAGACACATTTCAAATCTCAGATGACAGAGAAGGGGAGCGCCGAAAATATTATTTTGATGGTGGGCAGGTCGAGATTGTCGCGCATATCGTCCATGAGCTCGATCCGGACGGAAAGCAGTTGCGCGTGGTCAAGTTTACCGAGTACGCGGCAGACAAAGTACGGACCCTCTATCCCTCCGCGCCGGAACTGCGCGAGCAATGGGCTGACCCTGAGAAGCGATCGGAAATTATTCGGCGACTAGAAGAACGTGGCATCGATTTCGACAATCTGGCGGCGGCTGCCAATCACCCGGAGGCAGACCCGTTCGATTTGCTTTGCCACGTGGCGTTCAATGCGCCATTGCGGACCAGGCGTGAGAGGGCGGACCGGCTGAAGAAAGAAAAGAAGGACTTCTTCGACCAATACGGCTCCGAAGCCAAGGTGATTCTCAACGACCTGCTGGAGAAGTATGCCGAACATGGAACGGCGCAATTTATCTTGCCGGATGTGCTGCATGTCCCGCCGATCTCCGAACGGGGGAACATCTTGGAAATTGCCAGTCTGTTCGGCGGACCAGACCACTTGCGCCAAGCGGTCGTGCAATTGCAGACTCTGCTCTACGCGGCATAGCGAAACGCATAGGCAAATCACAGATTTCAGATCTCAAATATGCGATGTGCAATATGAGATTTGAGATTACGAATCGCGGGACGCGATGAAGTATCGACGTTTCGAAGATCTCCCCGTGTGGCAAGCGGCCATTGAGCTAGCCAGGAGAACCTACGCCTTCACCAGTCACGAAGCCTTCCGTCGCCACGCCGGTTTGCGCGATCAGTTGGAGCGCGCCACGCTCTCCATCTCGAATAACGTCGCAGAGGGCTTCGAACGCGGCAGCACGAACGAACTGCTCGCCTTTCTGTACATCGCCCGTGGTTCTGCCGGTGAAGTGCGATCCATGCATTGCCTCCTAGAACGCGTCTCCGAGTTCTCCCTCCTGAAATCTGAGATTTGTGATATGAGATCAGCTGCCGAGAACATTTCACGGCAGCTCTATGGCTGGATCGAACAATTGAAGAACGCCGGCATCACCGGCCAGCGACATCTGAACGACAGTACCCGAGCCCGCACTGCGGCAAAGAAGGATCAAGACGCTTTCCTTGAAGAACTCGACCGTATCCGCCAATCAGACCCAAAACAATCTGAAATCTGAGATTTGAAATTTGAAATTTTCCTGAAATGGAAATATGAAATCGAAGGTCCCCCTCACAACCGCCCAGCAACTCGGCAGCCTCATCAAGTCTGCGCGCGACATCATGCGCAAGGACAAAGGGCTCAACGGCGACCTCGACCGCCTGCCCATGCTCACCTGGATCATGTTTCTCAAATTCTTGGATGATTTGGAGCAGATCCGCGAGACCGACGCCAAGCTCGCCGGTAAACGCTTCCGTCATACCATCGAATCGCCCTATCGCTGGCGCGACTGGGCTGCCAAGCCCGACGGCATCACCGGCGACGAATTGATCGCCTTCGTGAACAACGAAGAAGCCCGCGGTCCCGACGGCAAGAAAGGCCCCGGCCTCTTCGCCTACCTCCGCAGCCTTCAGGGTGCGAACGGCGGAGACCGGCGCGACGTGGTCGCTACCGTCTTCAAAGGCACCGTCAACCGTATGATCAACGGTTATCTCCTCCGCGACGTCATCAATAAAGTCCACGGCATTCACTTTACCGCCTCCGGCGAAATCCATACCCTCGGCCATCTGTACGAGTCCATGCTGAAAGAAATGCGCGACGCCGCTGGCGATTCTGGCGAGTTCTACACTCCGCGCGCTGTCGTCCGCTTCATGGTTACGGTCACCGACCCACGATTGGGCGAAACGCTTCTCGATCCCGCCTGCGGCACTGGCGGCTTCTTAGTCGAAGCCTTCGATCATTTGCGAAAGCAATGCAAGCGGGCCGAGCATTATGCTGTCCTCCAATCCGAGAGCCTCCTGGGCGGGGAGGCTAAACCGCTTCCGTATTTGCTCGCGCAAATGAATCTCCTCTTGCATGGTTTGGAAACGCCCAAGATCGATCCCCTCAACAGCCTCCGGTTCCCGTTGAAAGAAATCGGCGATAAAGATCGTGTGGACATCATCCTGACTAATCCCCCCTTCGGCGGCGAAGAAGAGCGCGGCATCCTCTCTAATTTTCCCGAAGACAAACAGGCTTCCGAAACTGCCTTGCTCTTTCTCCAGCTCATTATGCGCAAGCTTCGCCGCCCTGGCGCCCCTTCAGAAAGTCGCGATTCCAAATCTCAAATCTCAAAAGGCGGTCGAGCGGGCGTGGTCGTTCCGAACGGTATCCTCTTCGGCGACGGCGTCTGCGCCCGTATCAAAGAAGAACTATTGAAAGACTTAACCTCCACACCATTATCCGTCTTCCCAATGGCGTCTTCGCTCCCTACACAGGCATTCCGACGAATCTTCTGTTCTTCGATCGATCCGGCCCGACAAAAACTGTCTGGTACTACGAGCAGCTACTCCCCGAAGACCGAAAAAACTACACCAAGACCCAGCCGATTCAGTTCGAGGCGTTTGCAGACTGCATCGCCTGGTGGCACAAGCGCAAAGAGAACGATCGTGCCTGGAAAGTCCCCGCCTCCGCCATTCTCAAAAATGGCTGTAACCTCGACATCAAGAACCCTCGCGGCAAAGTGGACTTTGAGCATCTTCCCCCCGATGTCCTTGCGGAGGATATCCTCCGCAAGGAAACGAAGATCTGCGATCTCATATCTCAGATAAAGACCTTGCTCGCACAGGGTGGAACATGAGCAAGTGGCCATTGGTGCCGCTCGGAGAAATTCTCACCAAATCTGAAGACTGGGTCGCTCTCGACCCGGAAAAGCAGTACAACGAGGTAACCGTTCGACTTTGGGGCAAGGGCGTTGTGCTACGTCGCCAAGTGATCGGCGCAGAGATTGCTTCGAGCAGACGACTACGCGTACGAGCGAACCAATTCATCTTGTCTCGGATTGATGCCAGAAACGGTGCGATTGGTCTCGTTCCTGAATCGCTCGACGGAGCGGTCGTGAGTACCGACTTCCCAACCTTTGCACTCAACGCTGAGCGTGTGATTCCTCCCTATCTCGGCTGGATGGGCCGAACTCCTGCATTTGTGGATATCTGCAAGCAGGCCAGCGAGGGGACAACTAATCGGATACGCCTTCAAGAGGATCGATTTCTTCATGAGGAAGTTCCTCTCCCTCCTCTCGCAGAGCAGCGACGAATCGTGGCGCGTATCGAATCCCTGGCCGCCATGATTGAAGAGGTCAGCACAATTCGGCAGCAGGCCATCAAGGAGACCAGTTCACTTGGTATCAGTGGATCTAGTGCTCTCCTCAATGTTTCCATGGAGAAGTTTTCAAGGCGACCGCTAAGCGAGGTGGTGACCATTCGCGTGGAGGTACTCCGTCGAAGTCAGATCCATTTTATTGGGACGGTTCAATTCCGTGGGTCACACCGAAAGACATGAAGGTGCGAGAGATTCGTGCCTCTATTGACCACATATCCGAACGCGCAACAACAGAAACGGCAGCCAAACTGCTTGCTCCAGGTGCCGTGCTCGTTGTTGTTCGTGGGATGATCCTTGTGCATACTTTTCCGTCCGCAGTGCTTCGAGTTCCCGCTGCCATCAATCAGGACATGAAGGCACTTATACCCACCAGCGAGCTATTACCTGATTTTTTATGTGCATTTTTCTGGGCATTCAATTCCAACATCTTGAACCTTGTTGAGAAGTCAACGCATGATACCCGTAAGCTGGAGACTCCCAAGTTGTTAGACTTTTCGATTCCAGTTCCACCGCTTTCAGTGCAGCACCACATCGTCGCTCATCTCGACGGTTTGCAGGCCAAGGTGAATGCGCTAAAGAAACTGCAGACTGAGACCGCTGCCGAACTCGCCGCGCTCCTGCCCTCCATCCTCGACAAAGCGTTCAAGGGAGAGCTGTGACGAGGCATCCATGAGCGAGGTTAATATGCGATCCAACAGAGGAAGCACTGGGGTCATTGTTTGACCTTGTCCGCCATCGTTTATGTCGTGAGTAAGACTCCGAAAGATTTGGCGTGGGTTACGATTGGTGAGGAACAGTCCGGTCTTCTTCTCAATCTTCATCTAGCCTGCTGACCCACTGTTAGGATCAGGTAGCGTGCAGGCGATTGAGCCAATAGTCGGGGTGGCGCTTGGCATGGGCAAGTGCGAGCACGCGGATTTCTGTTTGGAGTTCAAGAAACACGAGTGCATAGGGGAATCGGGGGAGCAAGGCTCGTCGAATCTCTAGATCAACGGCGGTATTTGCGAGGCGGGGGAACGACAGGGGACGGGATTGTATGGCGCGTTGTGCCTGATCGATTTCTTGAAGGAATCTGATTGCGAGTCCAGGTTGGCGGGTTTCGTACCAGGAGACGGCTTCTGCCAACTCCGTCACGGCCTCAGGCGAGAGGCCAACAGGTTTCACCGCTTGGGCAGGCGATCCAACACCTGCTTGCGCGCCTCTTCCCAGGATATGCCGTCAGCTCCGGCCTGTGCCGCTCGTGCGCGGCGCTCAATCTCCGCAAGCCATTGCGCATCAGAGCGCTCTTGCCCCGGTTCCGCTGGCGGCAGACTATCGAGCAACCCGACCACTAATTCCGCTCGCTGTTGATCCGGCAGTTGCAGCGCATCCTTCAGTAGTTGCTGTGTGGATGGAGCCATGGGTGTACTGTATCCTGTCTCGGAAAGAAATGGAAGATTGGATAAGTATTGACGGGGGCCGCCGGGGTCATCGCGTGACCCGGCACTGTACGTCGTTGACAGATGGTCCTTCACTGCGCACATCCAACGAGGGCCTTCTGAGGCTACGCGTTGCGCGAGCACAGAAGATCATCAGGCTCCATCCCCTCCCATTTTTCAGCATCCTATTATCGGATGGTCGCTTCCAAGCTGACTTTAGCCTTCATGGAGTTGGAAATCAGGCAGTTGGCTTCAGCCTTTTCGATCAGCTCCTTCGCCTTGGCGGCATCCCCTCCGGCAGGAAGCGTAATCACCGGTTTCAGCGTGATGGCCGTGAACTGAAACTTGCCCTCGACCAATTCCAGCTTTCCTTCAGCCGCACTCTCGTAGGCAGTAAAGGCCAGACCGGCTCGCTCCGCCACTGACAAGAACGTTGTCATCAAACAAATATTGGCAGACGCGACGAATAGATCCTCAGGAGACCAGATGCCGTCGTGCCCCTTGAACTCCGGCGGCGTCGCGATCTGCACATCGGGTTTGCCCGAGCAGGAGATCAGTCCCTTGCGCTGCTCCGTCCATTTCACCGCCGTGTGATACAGATACACTTTCGGTTTCGATTCCATGCTTCCTCCTAGTCCCTGCTTCCAGCCATCAGCTATAAGCCATGAGCTCTCCGCTAAGGCTTGATATAGGCCCACCCCTGTTCCTGCCGCTCCATCAGCCGGACCATCGCCGGAACGGTATCCCCGACTTCCGGGATCAAATCCTCACGTACGAGCTTCATCGCTTTCATCGTATTCGAACAGGCGGTATACCGCACGCCATACTCCGCCTTCAAGTCCGCCAGATCCTGCCTGAATGCCGTCGCACCCGTTGCGAGCAACGTCAGCCCGACCCCGTGAACGACCAGTTCCAACTGAAGATGTTCGCGCCCCACCTCCTGATAGAGGTGCCGGATATTGTTCAGCGCGCCCCGCTGAACTTTCTCATCGCCGGAGTTCAGATGCATGACGACACGATGCGTCTGATCCACCGGGATCTGCTCGCCCAAACTATGCAGAGGCGTGGCGTGAAACAATAACAGCACGCCGAACAGCCCGGTCAGGACGATGGACGATTTCCACATATCTCCCCCGTCATCTGCGATATTAGGGTGACCCGCCTGCAATCAGTCGGATTAACTGTGTCGCCGCCCAGACAAAAAACACTCCATACACCGATCCGAAAAACCAGGGGAAGCTGACGGCGCGATGGGCCCACCACTGCCGGTGTTGACGGAACGCCCAGTTCGGCAAGAATACCGGCGGCTCGTTCAGGGGATCTTGTATAGGCAGCCTCGTCTCCTGGAGCTGATAGAGGCTCATGACCAGTTTCTGCCGATCCCAGCCGGGAGACTGTTCGATCCCGCGTAATCGCCACTCCCACAAGGCATTCTGGCCTGACAATCGCCCAAGCACGATCGCCATCTGGAGACACATCAACACGCCAAACGCGCAAAGAAGCGCAATCAACACGGTGAACGACAACGGCAGCAATCCCCGCGAGACGATCAGGCCGATCACCGCCACGAAAATGGAATGCGCCGTCAGATAGTCGGAGAGCATCGTGTGATAGTCGCGCACCCCGGAGGTCCAGAGCATCAGCAGGCGCTCATAGGTAGGATCAAGATCGGAGCGATCCGTCGCCGCAGTCATCATGGCCTCCCGTCCGCCACATACAGCCGGACCCAATCCCCGACCGCATGCGTGAGAGCCACCACGCAGAGCGCAATCACAAGGTGTTCGCCGATGACTTTCCAGGGGGCGATTCCTTGCGTCCTTGCGATAAAGAAGCTGAGCCCTGCCAACAAGAACAGGCCCCACATGACGCTGATGAGAATGGCCTGATCGAGCGGCGCCAGCAGAACCGGGACGGCAAAGGTCAGGGCGATCACGAATTTGGCCAGAAACGTGGCCACGGTCGCTTCCCAGATCTGCGTGGCCGGGCTATTATTTTTCGACTCTTCCGACACATGGATGCCAAGCGCATCCGACATGGCGTCGGCGATCGCAATCGTCAGAATCCCGCCGATGACGATAGGACGGGAATGCGTCCCGGAATTCAATCCGACCATCAACCCCAATGTGGTGATCACACCGGACGTCAACCCGAAACTCAACCCGGTTATCCATGAGGCTCTCATGACACAACAGCCATTCCTTCGATCACGTCATCTTCATCGGGGAAACGTCAGGATATAGGCCAGCACATCGCGCATCGCGTCATCCGACAAAGTGGACTTCCACGCGTCCATCGCCGTATTCGTCCGGCCGTCATGAATGCTTCGGAGTAACCGTGAATCGGGTTTCACCAGGACCTCGCTCGACGTCAGATCCGCCACCGGCGGATCAAACTGCGTCGCGCCGTCCCCTCTCCCCTGCGATCCATGGCAAGCCAGACAGTATTTCTCATAGACCTGCTTCCCTCGATGGAGATTCACCTCGCCTGCAGCAAATCCTGGGATAGCCATCGCCAGCCACCAGCCGATCACGGCGACCACGATCATCTGCATACGGAAATCCATCATGATCTTCTTATCCCCCGCTTCTGATAGCCTGCCACTCATCTACCGATTGCACTCCGGCTGATGCCGCACACAGCTGTGGAGCCACGACGTGACCTGCGTGAGTATGGTCGTGGTTGCCTGATTCGCCGCCAACACCCCCCCGTAAGCATCCTCGCTCGGGGCCTGGGCCACCGCTTCGAAGGTCTTCGTGCTCACGACGCGAGACTCTTTGAGATCCACGAGCTGGCTGCGGAGCGTCATCCGCACGCGGCTCGGCCGTTGCAGAAACTCCTGCTGGACGGAGAACCCCGCCACATCCAACCGATAGTCTCCGCGAATGGAACTCGGCAAGGCGACGATCGTGCGCCAGTCACCGGTTCGACCGGCCGACTGCACCAGCAAAGGCGCAAACAGGCGCGCGGGACTCTCGGCCCATTGATTCGTGGCGTAGTATTCCAACTCGAACTGCCGCGTGACATAGACCATCCGCTGCGTCTCGAACCCGGGCTCCGCCTGCGGCAGGCTTATCAACAAGACCGGCCCATCCACTGAAGCGGGACGCCCTTCATCAGACCCTCCGTCCGCGCTCAATTGAAAGGTATGAACCGGAAGGGCATCGCCCCGAGGCGAGAAACAGCCCGATGCCGTCAATAACAGCATCATCGACACCATTCGTCCAAACCACGATTTCATCCGTGCCTCCCTATTCGCCGGGTCCGCGGCGCGGCGCCGGTTTCCCGAACACCAGCGCGTTCGGCTCCCGCTCCAGATCACGCACCACGCGATTGAGGGTTCCGGTCAATTGCCGCAGTTCACTCACCAACAGACTCGACTCCGGCAAGGTCTGGCGTGAGAACTGCTCCACCTCAGGCTTCGTCTCGTTGACCAACGCCCCGACGGCCTTACTCGTCACAGCCAACTCGTCGGTCAGCCGCTGAAGCGACGAGGCGCTCTTGTTGATCCGCGCAAGCAGCAACGGCACCTGCTCGTTGAGCGACAGGGTCATCTTGGCGAGGTTGTCCGCGCTCCGCTCCGCGCCGGTCAGGCCGCGATCCAGTCGATCCTTATGCGCGGAGATCGTCTGCGCCACCTCGGACAGGTCTTTGAGCGTCTGCTTTAACCGGACGCGGTTCTCCTCATCCACCACCTCCGACGCCCCCTTCACCAACACATCAAGATCGGTGAGCAGTTTAGTCAGCCCCTTTTCGGATAAGAGCCTAGACACCGCCTCATCGAGCCGAAAGAACAAGGATGGCCCCGTCTTGATCACCGGATATTCCTGCCCCGGCTCGGCCTGCAGCGGAGGGGCATCGCGGCTGCCACCGGTTAAGTTGATCGTGGCCAGTCCTGTGAGCCCCTGCGTTTCAAGGACGGCGATGGTATCGGTCTTGATCGGCGTCCCGCGCGCGATATCCAACGTCAACAGCACCTCTTCTGGATTGCTCTGGTTCAAGGTGATGGCCTTCACCCGACCCACGTCCACACCGCGATACTTGACCGTGGAATCCACGCTCAACCCTGCGACGGACTCCCGCATAAACGCTTCGTATCGGTCATTCACGCCGCGGTAGTCTGTTTTGCCCAGCCAGAACATGCCGATCACCATCGCCGCGCCGAGGACGACGACAAAGGAGCCCACGAGAAAATAATTCACCTTCGGTTCCATGCTAATTTCCCGTCATACGTCAATCGTCATTCGTCAATCGGGTACAATGCGGCAGACCGTTTGTCGCTTGACGGTTGACGCTTGCCCCGCATCCCTCACTTGTCTCGCACATTCCAAGCCGCCTGCTCCTGCGCCGCCCGCCCCCGCTGGCCCTGGAAATATTCACGAATGACGGGGTCGTCGGACTGCGACAACTCCTGCATCGTCCCGACACCGAGAACCTTTCCGTTGCCCAAGACCGCCACCCGATCGGCGATGCGCCACAGCGAATCCAGATCGTGCGTCACCATGACCACCGTCAGTCCCAACAGGCGCTTCAGGGAGAGCACCAGATCATCGAATCCCGCGGCGATGATCGGATCCAGACCCGCCGTCGGCTCATCGAGGAACAACAATTCAGGATCCATCACGATCGCCCGGGCCAGCGCCGCCCGCCGCCGCATCCCGCCGCTCAGTTCGCTGGGAAACTTGGTGGCGCTGTCCGGCGGCAATCCCACCATCGCAATCTTCACGGCCACAATCTCACGGATCAGTTGCGGGCTCAGGCCCGTAAATTCCCGCAACGGCACCGCGACATTTTCCGCCAGTGTGAACGAACTGAACAACGCCCCTTGCTGGAACATCACCCCGAACCGCCGATGGATCGGGCGACCGTCGTATTCTTCCAGCGCCCGACTGTCTAAGCCGAACAGGCGGATCGACCCGGACGAGGGTGTGAGCAGCCCGACGATTTCACGCAACAGCGTCGATTTCCCGCACCCGTTGCCGCCCGCAATTGCAAAGACTTCGCCGCGCCGGACCGAAAGGCTCACATCCGCGTGCACCACGGCCTGGCCGAACCGAGTCGCCACATGGCTGACCTCGATAACCGATTGCGGTCTTTCAGTTGCAGCAAGGGACGTCACAGCCACTCCCCTTCCGGATCACGAGGGATGTTCAAAATGGACGCCGATCTCACCCGCCCAGCCCCGGCGCGCCAAGACGCGCCGCTCCACGGGCAAGGCCGCAGCGAGTGAGAAGCCGAGGAGGTACAGACCAAGCTTCGCTTGCTCCGCTCGCTTCGATCACCTGCGAGCGGATAGGTACTTTGCCTCCAGTAGACTCCATACGTTGAGGGTCTGAACGATGCGAGAACGACGCTGGAGGTCATTTTCAACATCCCGCTAGAGATCCCACCAGTTCAGCAAAATACTGCAAATCGCGTCGAACACAATGACCAGGAAAATGCTCTGCACCACACTGATGGTCGTATGCCGCCCGACATCGTCCACCCCGCCGCGAATCTGGAATCCCTGGTAGCATCCGACCAGCGCAATGATGATGGCGAAGAAGGGCGCCTTGGCGATTCCGATGAAAAAGTGGCGGACTGCGACCGCGTCTTCAAAGCGCGAAACAAACTCCGTAAAGCCGACATTCAACTGGCTCGAAGCGATCAACATTCCCCCGAAGACTCCCAGCACATCCGCGTACACCGTCAGCAACGGCAAGGCGACGACCAGCGCCAGCGCCCGCGGAAGGACGAGCAGCGCCATCGGAGAGATGCCCAGCGTCCGCACGGCATCCAGCTCTTCCGTCACCTTCATGGTGCCGATCTCGGCCGCATAGGCCGATCCCGACCGGCCGGCAATGAGAATAGCCACGATCAAGGGTGAGATCTCACGAAGCAACGAGATGCCCACCAGATCGACGATGAAAATGTTCGTTCCGAACTTTCGTAGCTGCTCGGCGCCCTGATAGGCGATTACCACGCCGATGAGAAACGTCAGCAAGCCCGTGATGGGCAAGGCATTCACCCCGTCGATTTGCAGCATCCGTAAGAGAGAACGCCAGCGCAGCGACCCCGGTTGGCGCAGCACGCGCAGAAAGGCGACGGTGCTCTCGCCAAGAAAGGCGAGACCGCGCCTGCCGGACTCCAGCTCATGCCACGCGGCCCGTCCCACTCGCTCGATCCATCCCCCTTGCGCAGGGACCACTCCGGAGACGTTCAGCGACTGAGTCTCGACCATGTGGAGCAACGCGGCGAATTGCGCTGGCAGGCCTTGGAGCGACACCGTTCGTCCACCCCGACCGGCCGCACGGAGACTCTGGCACAAGAGCACCGCCCCACCTGTGTCCATCGCGGTAATCTCGCTCGCGTCATAGATCACACCGCCCCTCTCGGGCCAGCCGAGCGCGCCGGCTTGGCATTCGAGGTCGGCGACATTCGGCAGAACCCACCGGCCGCGGCAATACATCACATGGTCCACGCGCTCAATCGAAGCCTGCCGTTCCAGCGTCATGTTCTCGTCACACCTCGCATCAACCAGCGCTGCCGTCCGGCGCATCCCCCGCGCCGCACATCCGTCGTACAGATCAGTGCGTATCCATAATCGCTCTCAGCTCACTCCCGCTGATGACTTCCCGTTCCAGCAGGACCCGCGCGCCTTCGGTCAAGGCGGCTTTGCGTTGCTCAATGAGCCGCTTCACCCGCTCATACTGTTCGTCGATGATCCGCCGCACTTCACAATCGATTTCCCGGGCCGTCTCTTCGGAATAATCCCCTTTTTCCGACGCCACCGGAATCTGGACGAACTGTGGCTGCCGTTCCCGTTCCAGCGTAATGGTGCCCAGCTTCTCGCTCATTCCGTAGGCCTTCACCATGCTCTTGGCAATGTCCGTCGTTTTAACCAGATCGTTCTGCGCGCCGGTGGAGGCCTCGCCGAAGATCATTTCCTCGGCAATGCGTCCCCCTAGGAGTACCGCAATCTTGTTCTCCAGTTCGGACTTCGTCATCAGAAACCGGTCCTCGGTGGGCAATTGCAGTGTGTAGCCCAGCGCCGCCACGCCGCGAGGAATGATCGAGATTTTCTGCACCTGGTCCGAGCCCGGCAACGAGATCGCCACCAGCGCGTGGCCGGTCTCATGATAGGCCACCCGTTCTTTCTCCATCTTATTGAGAACCCGATTCTTCTTTTCCAACCCAGCAATCACCCGTTCCACCGCTTCCTGCAATTCCGAGATCCCCACCAGGTCTTTGCCGCGCCGCACCGCCAGCAACGCCGCCTCGTTGATGATATTGGCCAGATCGGCGCCGGAAAATCCTGGCGTCATTGCCGCGATGTTCTCGAGATCCGCGTCAGGACCCAGCGGCACATGCTTGGCATGAACTCGAAGGATTGCCAGGCGCCCGATCTTGTCCGGACGGTCCACGACGACGTGGCGATCGAACCGGCCTGCACGCAGGAGCGCCGGATCGAGAATTTCCGGACGGTTGGTCGCCGCCATCAAGATGACACCGATGCGCGGATCGAACCCGTCCATCTCAACCAGCAATTGATTGAGCGTCTGCTCGCGTTCTTCATGGGCCATCGGTCCCATGCCGCGCGCTTTCCCGAGCGCATCCAGTTCATCGATGAAGATGATGCAGGGCGCCTTCAGCTTTGCCTGTTCGAAGAGATCGCGCACCCGCGCCGCGCCGACCCCCACAAACATTTCGACAAACTCCGACCCGCTGATACTGAAGAACGTCACCCCGGCCTCTCCGGCGACGGCGCGGGCCAGCAGCGTCTTGCCGGTTCCCGGCGGGCCGACCAGCAAGATGCCTTTGGGGATCTTTCCACCCAGACGAGTGAACTTCTCCGGCGTCTTCAGGAACTCGATCACCTCGCGGAGTTCTTCCTTGGCCTCATCGACACCCGCAACATCGGCAAAGGTGATCTTGATATCGGTCTCGGCGTAAATCTTCGCCTTGGACTGGCCGACCTGCATAAAGCCACCCTGGGCCTGCCCCAGCCGGCGAATGAAGAAATACCAGATGGCCCCGAAGATGGCGACCGGCAGAACCCACGACATCACATCGCGCCAGAAGGTCGTCTCGATCACCCCGACGAACTTCACGCCGTGCTGATTCAACTCCCGGACGAGATCCTGATCTTCCACCCGAATGGTCGAAAACAGCTTCGGCTCTTTAGCCTCGCCCTCCGGCTTGAGCGTCCCCGTCAAGGTGTGGCTGCCGACCGCCACCTCGGCGACTTTGCCGGCCACCACAAGCTGCCTGAATTCGCTATAGGGCAGCTCTTCAATCTTCTGGAGGACATGAATCAAGTCGTGAACGAGAATCACCGCCCAGATGGCGAGAAAGACGTACCAGATGGAAAACGAGATTTTCTTATTCATCGCCGGGCTCCTGGCCATGTCCAGCTGCGAATCTCCGGCAGGTCTTCGCCATGCTCAGTGATGTATTGCTTATGTTCGATCAATTTGTTACGCATCGCCTGCCGCACATAATCGGCGCGCGACCCGTGCAACGGCACCCGGTCGATGACGTCCCCGACCAGATGAAAGCGGTCCAGATCATTCATCACCACCATGTCGAACGGGGTACTTGTCGTGCCTTCTTCTTTGTAGCCCCGCACATGTAAATTCCGATGATTGGTTCGCCGGTATGTGAGCCGATGGATCAACCAGGGATAGCCATGGAACGCGAAGATGATCGGCTTGTCCGCGGTGAAGAGCGCATCGAACTCCTTATCGCTCAGTCCATTGGGGTGCTCCCTGGTCGGTTGCAACTTCATGAGATCCACCACGTTGACGACCCGGACCCTCAATTCCGGCAGGTGCTCATGCAGCAACGCCACCGCCGCCAGCGTTTCCATCGTCGGCACATCCCCGCAACAGGCCATGACCACATCCGGCTCGCTATCCTGGTCGTTACTGGCCCAGTCCCAAATTCCGATGCCGGCCGTGCAATGAGTAATCGCCGCGTCCATATCGAGCCACTGCGGCGCTGATTGCTTCCCGGCGACGATCACGTTCACATGATTTCGGCTGCGCAGACAATGATCCGTGACGGACAGCAAGGTATTGGCATCGGGGGGCAGAAAGACCCGGATCACCTCGGCCTTCTTATTGACGACGTGATCGATGAAGCCGGGATCCTGATGGCTGAACCCGTTATGGTCCTGCCGCCAGACGTGGGACGACAACAGATAATTGAGTGACGCGATCGGCCGCCGCCAGGGAATGTGGCCGCACACCTTCAACCACTTGGCATGTTGATTGAACATCGAGTCGATAATATGGATGAACGCTTCATAGCAGGAGAAGAATCCATGCCGGCCGGTGAGAAGATACCCCTCCAACCACCCTTGGCACTGGTGCTCACTGAGCATTTCCATCACCCGACCGTCCGGCGCCAGGTGATCGTCGTACGGATAGCGATCCGCCATCCAGGCGCGATCGGTGACCTCCAAGACATCCTGCCAGCGATTCGAGTTGTTCTCATCCGGGCTGAAGAGGCGAAAGTTGCGGCTGCCCATATTGAGTTTCATCGTATCGCGCAGGAACTGCCCCATGAGCCGGGTGGACTCCGCCTCGACCCCGCCGGGCTTGCTTACCTTGACTGCGTACGTACGGAAATCCGGCAGACGCAAATCCTTGAGGAGGAGGCCGCCGTTGGCCTGGGGATTGGCGCTCATCCGGTGCGCCTTCTTGGGTGCAAGCTCCGCGAGTTCAGGCTTGAGTCGTCCAGCCTTGTCGAACAATTCCCTCGGCTTGTAGCTCTTCATCCACTTTTCGAGGATGGTGATGTGCCCGGGCTTATCCATATCGCCCATGGGCACCTGGTGAGAACGCCAGTAATCCTCCGCTCGCTTGCCGTCGATCGACTTGGGACAAGTCCAGCCTTTCGGCGAGCGCAGAACGATCATCGGCCATCGCGGACGGCCCATGAATCCTTTCGTGCGGGCTGCGCGTTGAATCTTCTTGATCTCCGCAATGACGGCGTCCAGCGTGGCCGCCATGAGTTGATGCATCGTGCGCGGATCGCGCCCTTCAACGAAATACGGCTTGTAGCCATACCCCCGAAACAGTTGATCCAGTTCGTCATGACTGATGCGAGCCAGGACGGTGGGATTCGCGATCTTATAGCCGTTCAGATGGAGAATGGGCAGCACCACGCCGTCGGTGACCGGATTCAGGAACTTGTTTGAGTGCCAGCTCGTCGCGAGCGGACCGGTTTCCGCTTCCCCATCGCCGACCACGCAAGCGGCAATAAGATCGGGATTGTCGAACACGGCCCCGTACGCATGCGACAACGAATACCCTAACTCGCCCCCTTCGTGAATGGAGCCCGGCGTTTCCGGCGCGACGTGACTCGGAATACCGCCGGGAAACGAAAACTGTTTAAAGAGCCGCTTCATCCCCGCTTCGTCCTGCGAGATGTTCGGATAGACCTCGCTGTACGTGCCTTCGAGATACGCATTCGCTACAAGCCCCGGCCCCCCGTGCCCCGGACCGGTGATATTGATCATGTCCAGGTCGTGCTGTGCAATGACCCGGTTCAGATGCATATAGATGAAGTTGAGTCCCGGCGTGGTTCCCCAGTGCCCCAGCAACCGCGGCTTGATGTGCGCACGCGTCAGCGGCTTCTTCAACAGCGGGTTATCGTAGAGATAGATCTGGCCGACGGAGAGGTAGTTCGCCGCCCGCCAATAGGCGTCCATCTTCTTGAGCAGGTCCGGTGTGAGCGGTTTCTTCTTTGTCAGCGGCATCGTCTTCTCAACGCTCCTATTTTGTCTTAGCCAGTACAGAAAGCACGGATTGCGCAATTTCACGCTCTTCGTCCGTATGGATGACGCGAACGGTCACCCGGCCACCCTCTGTCGAAATCACGGCGTCATTCATCTCGTTGAGCCGATCATCAATCGTGATGCCGAGAAACCCCAAGCCCTCGCAGACCCTGGCGCGGATGACCGGCGAGTGCTCGCCGATTCCGGCACTGAACACCAGGGTATCCACCCCGCCTAACGCGGCGGCCAACGCGCCGATGGCTTTCTTCGCCTGATAACAAAACAGCGCGACCGCTTCGGCCGCCCGCGGGTCTTGCTCCTCCAGGGCGAGCAAATCGCGTATATCAGCACTGCTCTCCGACAGGCCGAGCAGGCCGGACTCTGAATTGACCATCTTGTGGAACTGCTCCACGGTCAGGCCTTCCGTTTGCGTAAGATAGGAGATCAATCCCGGATCGAGATCGCCCGAGCGCCGGCTCATGGGCAGACCCGATGCCGGCGTGAATCCCATGGTCGTCTCGATGCTTTTTCCGCCCAGCACCGCCGTCAGGCTGGCCCCGTTGCCCAGATGCGCGAGAATGACCCGCCCCTCGGCCTCCCCCTGCAAGCCGATTCTAGCCAACTCTTTCATCAGAAATGCATAGGACAAGCCGTGAAATCCGTACCGTTGGATGCCCATCTTGTCATATTTTCTGGGGATCGCCAGCAGGCGAGCCACGCGCGGCATGTCGCGATGAAAGGCCGTGTCGAAACAGGCGATTTGAGGCACCCGTGGATAACGCCGGCTGAACACTTCCACAAGGCCGATCTCTGCCGGCATGTGTTCCGGATCATAGGGGCTGATTCGCTGCAATTCAGCCATCACTGCCGGAGTCACCGGTTCAGGCCGGCTGTATTTCATACCGCCATGGACAATGCGATGCCCCACGGCCACCAGAGCGGCGGGACCGACTCGTTGTTCAATCAAATCCAGCAGCGGCCCGACACAGGCCGCATGATCGGCCTCCTGAATCGCAACCTGCTCTGTCCGGCGGCTCATGACATCCGTCATCGACAACCGGGTGCCGGGCAACCCGATGCGTTCGACCTGGCCTTCCATGAGACGACGCTGCTGCGGCTTGGCCTCAAACAGCGCACATTTGATACTGGACGAACCGGCATTGATCGCCAGGATGCCAGGACCTGGATGAGGCAATGCCGACATTAGGCTCTCCTCTGAAGTGAGGCAGGCAAAGCCGAACAATCATGATCCAGCAAGTCTCCGATGCGCTCGACCGTCGCGTCCGGCGACGGATACCGGCCAGGCAGCTGCTGATCCAACGCATAGTGCCCCTGACGCGGAAGCACCGTCGTGACACGTGAACCCCAGATCTTCTTCACCGCGGCAAGAATGCGCAGCTTGTCGTCGATCAGCACATACTGCTGAGCCGGATACCGCTGCGCCACATCCTGTAACTCCTGTTCCTTGTGCACATAGATCAACACATTCCCACCGACGGCCTCAAACAACCCCGACCGCTCGACCTTTCTCGGCTGAAACACCACATCACCATCGGAAAGGATGACGACCTTGCCCCACCGTTTGGCATGTTCCACGACGGCGAGCGCCTTCGGGTACAACCGGTCGGCAAAGGGGTAATGAATCAGAAAGCGTGAGACCGCTAACAGATGGGGGTCGTGGGGATACTCGATGCGGTATTGTTGCAGGGCGCCCAAATAGTCTGCATAGCCCAGCTTGGCCCGCAGCTGTTCGAAGATGATCCAATAACGTTGCTGCCGCTCGTGCCCCATTTCCTCTTCGAGGTAATCCGCGAGATCTTCTGTGACGCGATCGTTGTCCAGCAGCGTGTTATCGACATCAAACAAAAACACCAGGTCTGATGACGACATAGGGAACTCCCTTTCCGGCGAAACCACCCGCTATCGAGACTCTATCGTCCATCCAAACTCTCAGCCATGGCTGAACTCCGCTCGGTGGAAGAGTGCAAGCAGAAGACCTGCATGGCTGACAAGAGCCAGTATGCGTCTCGACAGTCAATTCCAGCAGTTGCCGGAGCCCGCTGCAGATCGAACGCGCTCAACAGGGGAGCCTCTCCCCAGCACTCTCTGACGAGCTGTAGCGAAACGCGCCAGCATCCAAATAATGAACCTTCCGCTCGAACGGCGCAACGGAGGCCGCTTCCTTTTCCGGGTTCGGCTTTCAGGGAGCACTGACGGGAGCAGCAGAGCGTCTCTGCACATGGTAGTACAGCAACGGAATGACGATGAGCGTGAGCAATGTCGACGCCCCCACGCCGAACAGTAACGACACGGCTAATCCTTGGAAGATGGGGTCGAGGATTATCACGAACGCGCCGACCATCAGCGCGGCGGCCGTCAGCAAAATAGGTCTGGTGCGGATCGCACCGGCCGTGATGACGGCTTCCAGCAACGGCACACCCGTCCGTTCCTGTAACTGGATAAAGTCCACCAGTAAAATAGAGTTCCGCACGATGATACCGGACAACGCAATAAAGCCGATCATGGACGTCGCCGTGAAGTATGAGCCGGTCAGCCAATGCCCCGGAAGAATCCCGATGAGCGTGAGCGGGATCGGCGCCATGATGATGACCGGCGTCAGAAACGATTGGAACTGCCCGACGATCAACAGATAGATCAGGAGCATCGCGACCGCAAAGGCGATCCCCATGTCGCGAAACGTTTCATAGGTGATCTGCCATTCCCCGTCCCACTTCATGCTCAATTGGTCTTCCGACCAGGGTTGTGACGCATAGTACTGCTCCAACTGATAGCCCTCAGCCGGCCGATAGGCTTCCAGCTTCTTTCCGACACCGAGCACGCCATAGACCGGGCTTTCGGCTTTTTCTGCGCCGGGCCCGCCCACGTCGGCTACGACATAGACCACCGGCTTCTGATTCTTATGATAGATCGCCTTCTCTTGGATCATCTGCTCCACGGTCAGGAGCTCGGAGAGTTGCACCATCCCGCCGGTATGCGTGCGCAAGCCGATCTCCCCGATATGCTCAAGGCCGGTCCGCTCAGCCAGCGGCAAACGCAGCACGATTTGCACCGGACTCTTTTCCTGGGGGATGTGGACCAATCCGATCTTCGTACCCTCCAGCGCCATCCGCAGCGTGTGCACGATTTCCTCGGACGGAATACCGGCCAGTGCCGCTTTCGCCCGATCGACGGTGAACAGGTACTTCACTTGATCCGCTTCGATGTAATCATCTACATCGACCACGCCGGGCGTCTCCTCGAACAGAGCCCGCACCTCCCGGGCCACAGCGAGCTGACGCCCATACTCCGGCCCATAGATTTCTCCGACGAGGACCGATTGCACGGGAGGCCCCGGCGGCACCTCAACGACTTTCACGTTCGCATTGAACTGCCGGGCAATGTCCTGCAAGGCAGGGCGAATCCGCTGGGCCACCTCATGGCTCTGCGCCTTCCGCGCATCCTTGGCCACAAGATTGATCTGCATATCGGCCTCATGCGGCTGTTCCCGCAGATAATAGTGGCGGACCAATCCGTTGAAGTTGAACGGCGACGCCGTGCCCACATACGCTTGATAATCGCGCACCTCCTGAATCGTACGCACATACTGCGACAACGCTTTAGTCACGCGCGCCGTTTCCTCCAATGTGGTGCCTTCCGGCATGTCGATCACCAATTGAATCTCACTCTTGTTGTCGAACGGCAGCATTTTCACCACGACATGGCGGGTCTGAAACAGCATCACGGCCCCGCCCAACATGAGCGCGACGAGACCCAGAAAGGCGGCTGCGAGGAGCGGATGAGCCAGCAGCGGTGCCAGCGCTCGACGATAACAGCGGGCGATCACACCCTGCTCGTCCGCTTCATGATCGATTCCTTTCACGACGGCGCCCGGCCGATAGCAGGTCTGGCAGAACCAGGGAATGACGATGAACGCGACGAGCAGCGAAAAGAACATGGCAATGGAGGCATTCACCGGAATCGGCCGCATGTAGGGCCCCATCAATCCGGACACGAACGCCATCGGAAGCAACGCGGCAATCACGGTGAACGTGGCCAGGATCGTGGGATTGCCGACTTCGTCGACCGCATAGATCGACGCTTCCTGGTGAGGCTTCAGGCGCAGCGTCAAATGACGATAGGTGTTCTCGACCACCACGATCGCATCGTCCACCAGAATCCCGATGGAGAAGATCAACGCAAAGAGCGTGACTCGATTGATCGTGTAGCCGATGAGCATCGACGTAAACAGCGTCAAGGCCAGCGTCAAGGGAATCGCCAGCGACACGACGAGAGCCGGGCGAAGCCCCAGCGTCAGTCCGAGAAACGCCACCACCGCGGCCACCGCAATGAAGAGATGCCAGAGCAATTCGTCGGCCTTTTCGCGAGCGGTGTCCCCGTAGTCGCGCGTCACCGTCACGCGCACGTCCGCCGGGATCGTCCGCCCCTTCATGTCCTCCACCTTGCGAATGACGCTCTCGGCCACGCTTACGGCATTCATCCCGCCCTGCTTGGCGATCGCCACGGTCACGGCAGGCTCCTCGTCCTGATCACGCGCCCCGAACCAGACGTACTGCGTCGCCTCGTTCGGACCATCGGTGACGTCTGCCACCTGCCGGAGATACACCGGGCGCTGCTCATTCACGCCGACCACTAACGCGTCCAAGTCCTCACGGGATCGAATGAACCGCCCCGTTTCCACCAGAAAGCTCTGGTTGCGGCTGTCGAACCGGCCCGTCGGCAAGGCCCGATTCTCGCCGCGAATCACGCCGGCCACCTGCAACGGGGTCAGTCCATAGGCCTTCAATCGAGCCGGATCGATCTGCACGCGCAATTCGCGCAACCGTCCCCCGACGATGAAGCCGCCGGAGGTCCCGGGAACTTTCTTCGTCTCCTCCAACACCTGCTCAGCCAACTGATGCAGGTCAAACTCACCGTACCGCTGACTCGACAGCGTCACGGTCACAATCGGCACGTCGTTGACGTCTTTGGGTTTGACAAGAAACGGCTCGGCTCCCGGCGGCAGAAGATCCTGGTTCGACATCAGCTTGTCGTAGAGATCGACCAGACTCTGCTCCATCGGCTGGCCGACATAGAAACGCACGATGATCAACGCGCCGCCGGGCCGCGAGATCGAATAGACATACTCCACGCCTTTGATCTCGGAGAGTTTGCGCTCGAAGGGCTTGGTCAGTTGTTCTTCGACGATCTTGGCGGAGGCTCCGGGAAAGGGCAACCACACGTCGGCCATTGGGACGACGATCTGCGGTTCTTCTTCGCGAGGGGTGACGACGATGGCAAACAGGCCCAGCAACAATGCCGCCAGCATAATCAGCGGCGTCAACTTGCTCCCAATGAAAAGGGCAGCGATCCGACCGGAGAGGCCGTAAGGGGCGATGGGTAAGGGGTGAGGGGTCATTCGAGAAACTCGTGTCGCTTCGTCATGCGTCAATCGTCATTCGTGAGAAGAATGAAGGTTCCTGGTTCGGCGATTGACGACTGACGGTTGACGATTGGCGTCATCACTTCGCTTCTACCGTGGCACCGTCGATGCCCCGGCTGCCATCCGTCAACACCCGTTCGCCCAGGTTCACGCCGGAAAGAATTTCCAGTTGCTGATCAAACCGTCGTCCGGCCTTAATCCACCGGAGCCTGGCGATCCGGTCGGCCCCGACGACATAGACACTCGTCAGTTCCCCGCGTTCGACCACCGAGGACGCCGGAATCAGGATTGTGCGACTGGTCCCTTTGTCCAACTGGAAGCGGCCGAACATCCCGGTTTTCAACCCCGGGGTCTTGGGAAGGTCGACTTTCACCATGAAGGTGTGGGTTTGGGGATCGCCGGCCGGCAGGATCTGACTCACCACTCCGTTCAGAACCTGAGTCTCCAGCGCATCGATCAGCACAGCAATCTTGTCTCCCCGGGCGATCGATTTCAGGTCTCCCTCCGCCACCGTCGCCTCCAGGCGGAGCTGGAGCGGATCTTCCATCTTCAGCAAGGGTTGACCGGGCGACGCCAGCTCCCCTGCCTCCACTTTCTTTTCGGTGATGACCCCGTCGAAGGGTGCCTTCACGACGGTATAACTCAGTTGCGCGAGCACCGACTTCCGACTGGCCTCCGCAACCTTGTACGAACGGGTGGCATTCTCCATTTCCTGCTTCGACACCGCGTCCTGGCCATAGAGCATGTTCATACGATCCAGCTGGGCCTTCGCATTCTCAACTTCCGCCGAGGCGCGCGCCAGATCGGCTTGTACGTCGCGGCTGTCGAGCTGAATGAGCGTCTGCCCCTTTGAAACCCGCGTGCCTTCTCTCACCAGCAAGGTATCGATCGTGCCTTGGATGCGGCTGGACAGCGTGGCCTGAAAGATCGGCATGATTTGACCGGTCACTTCGACACGGACAGGAACCTGAGCGGGCTTGATCTCGACGACGGCGACCTGAATGGTTGCCGGCGATGCGGCAGCAACCACCGCGGTGGCCGGTTCTTCTTTGGAGCTACATCCTGCCGCCAGGAAGACAGTCGCAAGAATCCATCGTATGCCCGTCATGACCATTGGTCCTTGTGCCGCGGTACCGCGCAAATACAACCACGCGTGTCGTTCATCTTTAGGTGACGGCGGAACACGATCCAACCTTAACCGAAGCCCCGTTTTTCCCACCAGCCTGGCTACTCTTGCACGCCCAGTTTCCTCAGAAGGGCCATCATCGGGCACCAGCCCGTAAATGCCGACTGGATCAAGTTCGCCGCGACAAAGGCGGCAAAATAATTCCAGTACGGATGAACCGTCGCCCCCAGGATAACGGCCAGCAACACAAACACCCCGGCAATCAATCGCAGCAGCTCGTTGAGTTTCATAGGTCCCTCCTTTCCTCTACCCCTTTGCCTGTGTGAGTCAGCCCACAGGCAAAGGATTCGCCTGAGCCGATCAGGACGTTTTTTTGAGGCTGAGCATATAGCTCGTCAGCTCATTCAGTTGGGGATCGGTGAGCGGAAACTTCGGCATGAACGACCCTGGTGATACCGATTGAGGATCCTTGAAATGCCTCAGATGCCATTCACGGTCCGGCCTCTTATCGCCGACGAAGGACAAGTCCGGACCGATCGCGCCCCCTTCACCGTGAATACGATGGCAGCCGACGCAACCGAATTGAATATACAGCGCGCGCCCTTTCGCAATGGCCGGATCGACTCGCGGAACGGCGTAGAGATTGTTGAGGGAAATGCCCAACAGGGAAAACACCACGACGAGAAACACCGCCCCCGCTGCCAGCGCCGCCGGGCGCTTGATCGGATTCCGCACCGGGTTCCTGTCGATGAAGGGCCAGAACAGCATGCCGAGGACGACGAGCATCGGCAGCACCCAGGTCGCCAGCGGCTCCAGCGGCCCATGGACGTACTTCAGCAACTCGTAATAGAAGAGGAAATACCACTCCGGCACCGGCACAAAACTCGTGTCGGACGGGTTCGCTTTGTCGGTCAGCGGGAACGGCACCAGCAGGGCCAGACTCGCAATGACCGTGAACACCCCCAGCATCACGACGGCATCCATATAGACCTGCCGCGGATAGAACGTCTCGCTGCCCAGTGACGCCCGCTCATCGGTCCAGGGACCGGCCGGCCCCACACGCCGCAGAATGAAGAGATGGGCGGCGATCAAGCCGATCAGGAGCGCCGGCAGAAAGAGCACATGGACGGCAAAGAACCGGGACAGCGTGAGCGCCCCCAGCACTTCCCCGCCTCGCATGACCCGCATCAAGAACTCTCCGACCACCGGCACGGTGCCCACCATATTGAGGCCGATCTGCGTCGCCCAGTAGGCCGTCTGATCCCATGGGAGCAGATAGCCGGTGAACGCGAAGGCCATCACAATGAGAAAGAGCACCACGCCCACCATCCACATCGCTTCGCGCGGCGGTTTGTACGCCCCGTACAGAAACGCCTGGAGCATATGGAGCCCGATCGCCACGACCATGGCGGAGGCCCCCCAGTGGTGGAGGCCGCGCACGAACGCGCCGAACGTGACTTGCTCTTCAATGAACTGGATACTGTCGTAGGCATGATCGGGCGTCGGCGCATAATAGACCGCGAGGAACATGCCGGTGACCGCTTGCAGCAGGAAGAGAAACAGCGTGGCCGAGCCGAAGACATAAATCCAGCTGGCGCCGCCCGGGATGGGCTCGTCTAGAAGAGTCCGTTCAACCGGCTTCAGATTGAGCCGGCTATCGAGCCAGGTATAGATTCGAGAGGCCATGTCACCTTCCTGTTTCTTCGTTCGCGAGCGGAGCGCGACAAGCCAGACTCGCGAGAAAAGCATCCGCTACGTTTCACCCACTTCGCTCGAGCCCGCCGTTCCGGCGCAATTAGAGCTCCACGACATCCCGGGTTCCGGGCTTGAATTCCTTGAAGACCACAAGGAGACGGCCGTTCTCGACCTTGGAGGGCAAGAGATCGAGCGGACGCGGCGCAGGCCCTGCCACCACCTTGCCTTCGATGTCGAATACGCTGCCGTGGCACGGACACTTGAACTGCTTCTCCTCGCCATCCCAACGATAGCCGCAGCCGAGATGGGTGCACATCGGAGAGAATACTCTGACCTGTCCGTCCGGTTGCTTGACCGCCCAGACCGCCTTCTGTGATTGGCTCTTCAAATACCCGTCCTGAATCGTCGTGACATGATCGAGTTGTTTGGGATCGCCGAGCGGCACGTCCTCCAGGCTGCCGACATCCACCCAGGGGCGCGCCCTCCGCTTCAAGGCCGGAGAAATGACATAGCCGGCCAGCGGAATCGCCAGTCCAAGCCCGATCAGACCGGCCGCCACCTTTGTGACCCAGCCGAAAAATGTCCGCCGCGTCCCGACAGGTGTATGGGCCCCTCCCGCTTCACCGCCCCTCTGGTGCTCGCTCACAATAGTCCTCCATTGATCTTCCAGAGATTATGGCCGATGAGGATCACCGCGACCGCCCAGGCGACGACAGCAAACGCTCTGGTTAAGAACTTGGGGGAGAGGGCGCGACTCACCTGTCTCCCTGCCAACATTCCGATGATGGCTCCGACGATCAAGACCGAGAGGACGCCCAGATCCAAGGGAGCCAGACGGACATGCGCGGCGACGCCAGCCAACGCAATGAGCGTAATGATCAGCAGGGAGGTCCCCACCGCCACCCGCATCGGAAATCCGAGCAGCAGGGTCAGCGCCGGCACTATCACAAACCCTCCCCCCACCCCGAAGAATCCGGTCAACAGCCCGACCACCAGTCCAATTCCGCTCACTTTCACCCAACAGGTCCGCGGAAACAGATCCGCACACATGCTACGCTCCTCAGGATCGTCCCGCAATGTCGTACGCCACCACATCTGCCCGGCTGCCACGATCATCAACACGCCGAAGAGCAGGAGCGTGATTTCCTCCCGCACCAGCCGGTGCCCTGCGGCTCCCACCCACCCGCCGAGCATCCCGGCCCCGCTCAACAGGAGCGCCGCCTTCACCTTGACGAGGCCCGACTGAAAGGATTCGATAGCCCCGATGCCAGCAGCGGCGGCAACGAGCGCGAGCGAAAGGCTCACGGCTTCCTGCACGCTCGTCCCGAGCACATAGACGAGGAGAGGAATCGCGATCAGCGATCCGCCGCTCCCCGTCACGCCCAGCGAGAGCCCCACCAGGCTTCCCACCGCGACAGCAAGGACCGTTGGCTCTCCGCCCGTCATGCGTGGCTTCTTTTTACGCTCATGCGGCTCACGATACCGCTAGACCACCGCATGTGATTTGATGACGGCTTCAAGGCGCTTCAAACTTTCCGGCTGACCCAAGACAATCAATTTGTCGCCCTCGGCCAGCAAAACCTTGGGACCGGGATTGAACTCAAGATGACCGGATGCGCGTTTGACCGCAATCAAGACCAGCCCTCGATCCTCGGCCAATCCGCAATCGCAGGGGCTCCGGCCATTGAAACGTGAACCCTGTTCGACGGTCAGCTCTTCCATCTGAAGATCCAGATGCTCGCTCTGTGTCGCCAGCTCAAGAAAATCCATCACCGCGGGACGAATCAACGCTTGCGCCATCTGCAGCCCGCCGATGTGATAGGGCGACGACACGCGGTTTGCGCCGGCCCGCATCAGTTTGTGCTCTGATCCCTCGTCGCCGGCGCGCGCGACGATATAGAGATCTTTGTTCAGCCCCCTGGCCGTCAGGACAATGTAGAGGTTCTCCGTATCCGTAGTCACGACCGCCACGACACCTTTGGCCCGTTCAATCCCCGCCCGGATCAAGACCTCATCCTGTGTGGCATCGCCTTCCACAGCCATGAAGCCTTCTCGCTGCAACGCGGCAATCACGTCTGGATTTTTGTCGATGACGATGAACGGCAGCGGTTTCGCGCGGAGCTCCTTACAGATCCGCTTCCCCATGCGGCCGTATCCGCACACAATGTAATGATTCGTCACCGTCTTCATTTTCCCCTCAGTCCGATACCGCCCGAAAATCGCTCTCAGCTCCCCTTCCAGCAAGAGCCGCGCGATGTTGCCCAACACATAGAAAAGCGTTCCGACCCCGCTGATGATCAGGACGATCGTGAAGGACCGCCCGGCCGGCGACAGCGGATGGATCTCCTGATACCCGACCGTCGTGACGGTCGTCACCGTCATGTAGAACGCGTCGAACGCGGACCAGCCTTCGATCAGGATGTAGCCGAGCGTCCCCGATGCGATGACCGCCAGCACGGCCAGCACCGCCAGCACCAGATGCCGCGTAGGGTCCGACAAGCGAGGCGTGTCTGTCATGCGTCACGGTCTTTCACTTTCGTCCGATCACGCTCCCTGCCGGCACCCCCTGAGCCAGGGAGCACAGCAATCATATTCATACCGGCCTATCCAGCTTTTCTATACCCAGCGCCTTCAGAATCACTTTCTCATAGTACGGCTCGCTGATCCCGCGCTTCATCTTATGGAGAAAATACTTCTCCAACCCGATCTTGGCCAGATGGACCCACTTGCCCTTCTTCGCCCAGGTCACATTTCTCGGCGCCATCTGCGGCAAGGCCACGAACGCGACGCCCGTGTCCCCCATGTCGGCCAGACAGATCGCATTCCAGGTGGCCGTATCGCGCTTGGGATCGTTCTCCATGTCGGCCTTGATGTTGTGGACCGCGGCGGAGACCATCGATTCAATCATGTAGCCGGTCTTGGGTGCGCCGGTCGGAATGGGGGTCACTTCGACCGGTGGAATCGCCACGCAGACGCCGACTGAATAAATATTCTTGTACTTGGGGTTGGCCTGATAGGCATCGATGTTCACGAACCCCTTGGGATTGCACAGGCCTGGTGTACTCGCCACCGCGTCCACCCCCGCAAAGGGCGGGATGAACATGGAATAGCGGAACGGAATCTCCTGCCCGTCTTCCAACAGCACCTTGCCGGGCTGAACCTCTTTGATCGAACTATTCGGAATCGGCTTGATGGAATGTTCGGCGAACTCGTCCTCCATGAGGCGGCGCGAAGCTCCCACCCCGGCCAATCCCATATGGCCGACATAGGGCTCCGGCGTGACGAAATAGATCGGCACTTTCTTCCGGAGCTTCTTTTTCCGGAGGTCGGTGTCGAGGATGAACGCCATCTCATAGGCCGGTCCGAAGCAGGACGCACCCTGAGCCGCCCCGACGACGATGGGACCGGGATTTTTAAGGAAGGCCTGGTACGAGCCCCAGGCCTGCTCGGCATGGTCTACATTGCAGATGGATTGGGTATAGCCACTGGGGCCGAGCCCTGGAACCGCGCCGAAATTCAGCTTGGGCCCCGTCGCGATGATCAGGTAATCGTACGGCACCTCGCCCTTTGACGTGACCACCCGATTCTGCTCCGGTTCGATCCGGTCCGCCATGGCATGGATATACTCGATACCCTTTTTCTCCAACACCGGTCCCAACGCAAAGCTGATATCCTTCCTCGTCCGCCACCCGACAGCCACCCAGGGATTCGACGGCACGAAATGAAAGGACTCGACATTGGAGATGACTGTGACCTTGTGCTTCTTCGCGAAGAGCGCCCGCGCCTCATAGGCCGCCGGCAATCCGCCGATCGATGCCCCGATAATGACAATACGTGCCATACATCCCTCCCCAGGAGACCGCAAAATAGGCAACGTGCTCTGGCTGTCGCTTGCACAGCCAGAGCGGGTCCCGATGCTTCGATGACTTACTTCGACATCTTCAACCCCACCTGTTTCATCGCATAGGCCAGGGTGCCGGTGACGGGAGAATCGGCATCGCCCTTTCCGTGCGCTGCGACAAGCAACGCCGCAACCTTGGCGGCACTCTCATGAGTCTGCTTAATGCCGGTGCCATGGACCGATTCGTGCGCATATTCCACCGCCGCAGACACATGCGTGATCGCATGGTTCACCGCTTCCTGAACTGCTGCCGGAGCATTGCCTGCTTTGAGTGCCTCTTGTGCCTCCTCCAGATACATCAACGCCCCGTGGCCATCGCCTGGATTGCCGATCTTTTCGGTAGCGGGTGGCTGGAAATGATCGAAGTAGTCCGGGGACTGTGCCCCGCCCAACACATTGAGCACACGCTGCATATGAGCCCGAACCCAGCCGCTCCCTTTGCGATGCGGTCCAAGGGCTTTCTCGGTCTGCTCAATGGCGAGTTCAAGTTGATCGTGCGCCTTCTGGAGACTGGCCTTCGCCTGTTCATTGGCGTCTTCCGCCGACACAACCACTGGGCTCACCATCCAACCGAATGCAAGCATCGCCAGCGTACCCATCACCATTACAAGTCTTCCTCGCCCACTCAATTCGATCATCACACTGTCTCCTTTTGCCTGCGGACAATAAATGAAAGTGAATCCTGTCTGCAGGCGTTCTCCGGATTCACCCCCGCCCCCCTTGACTCCCACCACCTGTGTTCTTCCGAAACTGTACTATTTCCGAAACTCGAGCACGTAGGCCAAGACGTGCTGGATCTCCTCATCTGAGAGTTGCCGCGTCCAGGCACCCATGGCCGTATTCGCCCTGCCCTCTTCAATCACCTTCAGCAACTCCGTGGGGGATTTTCTCTTGCTCCTCGCGCTTGTGAAATCGGCCGCCGGAGGCACGATCGCTTTGCCCGTCGGCCCATCGCCCTTCCCCTGCGGCCCATGACAGGCCAGACAGTGCTTTCCATAGATATCTTTCCCTTTCGTGGGATCGCCCGAGGCCGCGTACCCCGACGCGTAGGGCAGACCAACCATTAGACAGAGAACAAACATCGTCAACCAGTATCGCGGCATCATGAAGCGTTCCTCCTCTCCATCGGCATAATCACTACTCCCAACGTCGCTCTCGATCGGCAGCCGAGATTCTAGCATACGCTTACGGGAGAGGGGACAAGTCGATCGTGGCGGCTGATTCGGACCCATACCTTCGTGAAACGTGACGCATGAATCGTTGTTCGCAAGTCTCACATTTCTCAGTTTTCCCTGCTTCACTTTTTACGGTTCTCGCTCCCCGTCGGACAGGTATTGATTCCCAACAGGGTCCAGACCGGGCAGAAGCCGATCGCGCCCGTGACCAACATGACTGTTCCAACAAGCAACACAATACCGGCCCCTGCCGGTGGCACCCCGGCAAAGGCGCCGATCCCGAGCAACACGATACCCGCGACGATACGAACAGGCCGCTCGATCCCATCAACATTACAGGCCATAGTATAGTCTCCTTGGTTATGCGGTGTGAGAGCGCCCAATTAAGAAAACGATTCAACCGGATGACCGCGCCTCACTTTCGCGGGGTCCCGCCTGCCCCATGACCGGGTCGATGCCGGCGACGATGCGCTTGCCGCGCATCCCGATAAGAGGCTGGAGGTTCAGCCTGGAGAGACGATTTCCATTTCCTCTCCGGAGGGGCCAACCCTGCCGTGCTCAGCACGCCAACATTGCAAGCGGATTCGGGGAAAGAATCGAGGAGGCGCACGTCCCTGCGATCGCGATGTCGCAGCTCAAAACCGGTACTGCCCGCCGATCGAGACAATCGAGTCCTGAAAATCCCTCAGACTGTTTGTCGAGATTCGGCGGCCATGTTGAAAGGAAAGCAGCGCCGTCGCCGCGGGAGTCACCTGGAAACGCAGTTCCGCCATCCCTTGATTGGTCTGATCGAATCGGCCCAGATGCGTATCTCCGGCGAGGCCGCTCGTAAACGTCTTCCGCAGATGCACATAGGACAAATCCAGATCCAGCCGTGGCGTGAGGCGGAACAGCATCTCCAGCGACACCATATGGAGGTAGTAGGAAACGTCGTCTTTGAATTGCGTCTCTTCATGGCCATCGGCCAGGCCACGTTCGTAGGAATAGGACAGCGTGCCGGTCATCCAGCTCACGGCCCGAAAAACAAGGCGCGATCCAGCCGTGTAGAACTGCGTATCCCGTTCCGCAAACGCCGCATTAAAGAGCCGGAGTCCATAACGGCCGATCAAGGTTGCCGTCACGGTTTCACTCAAGTTCCGTTCGACTTCGGCTCGCCAATGGTGAGAACTCAACCGCTCCTCTTGAATCGATCGTGTGCCGGTGCGCCGCTCAAAATTGGGACCCAGAAACAGGTTTGGCACATAGCGATAGCGCAGGAGCACAGAGGTGTCGTCGTTCAGCCATTGCCGGTCTTGTATGCGGTAATCTCCATGGTTAAAGACTGGATTATTGGTAAAAATCGCGCCGTGCGCTTTGAAGGAAAGCTCATTCTTTCCCAGCCCATTTGAAACTCCGCGCCGAACCTCCAGGCTCGGCTCCCAAATAACATCCTCCGGTTTCTCGGTGGACACGACCGTGGGTTGAGAAGGATCCTCGCTGAACCGGAGCCGGCGGGCGGAGGAAAACTGAAAGGCATCGGTGGTGTAACTGGTTTTCTGCTCCGCAATCGCGGACCACTCGGCGTGAACCGGTGGCGAGAAGCCCACTGCGATAGTCGCCGCTCCACACCACACAACTACGGACAAATGGAATGCACCGGCCCGCAGGGCTTCTCGCGCATGAGCGATCATAGTGGCCGAACCACCGCATAGGCAACCATTCATGTCAGAGTGCCCAACCAGGAGGAGGAATGAGCGGGAGCCCAGAAGTGCGCCACGCGGTGTGACACGAACAATCTAGGCCGCGCGTTTCGAGACATCCATCATTACTCTGGTCAATGATCCGCTCGCCTCGGTGAATATCCCGGCAAGCGATAGGGCTTTCTCTGCGCCGAGGACGTCGCCGGACTTTTTCATCGTGATGACGGACGCGGCCACACGGTGGAACTCCGTGTGCAGGCGATGAATCTGTTGATAGTCCCCGGCAGCTAGGGCCTGCGTTCCCTCACCTTCGAGCCATTTGCCAAAATCGCAGGCATTATTTTTCAGGACTGTAGGAGCATCAAGCTCTAACTTTCCGTCCATAAATTCGCGAAACTTCGTTTTCCACTTCCCGTGCGCCCCAATCGCCGCCGTGATCGCCTCGTTGCGTGTCATCATGTGCCTCCGGTGTAAGGACCTCGATCAATGAGTACCCTCCTGATCGGCTCCCCGCAAAGAACACTTGAGCCATCAATCGAGACAATGAGGCGGCACAGCAAGCCTCTGTGCGATTCCGCAAATGAGCGCACAGAAAGCAGGTGGCGTCACTCCGCTGTTTGAAGAAGAACGCCCGAAAGAAACGAGGCGATCTCGATCCCTGGACGCCCATTCTTGAGCATCCAGATAGGATCACATCTGTTCAGATGGCTGGCCACATTTTGTCGGTGAAGTTGCTCGGGAGACTGACGAATCCAGGCACCAGCCAAGGCCAGCCCACATCAACAAAGACGGAGCTGGCCCCTTCACGATCGTCTACTTGTCAGAATGGCCGGGGAACTTGTGCCCGAGTGACTGCGGGAAGCTCACCGTGCCGTCCGGGAATTCCTGCCCATGCTGCCACAAGTGATAGATCACGCCGTCCGTTCCGGCGGCCACTTCGGCCACCTTCGCGGCTTGATCGGCCGGCATGTCGAGAATCTGCACGCGGCCCGTGGCAATCTCGACCTTGTGATCGTGGAAATGACGGTGCCACTGAATGGCAGGCAACTTTCTGGTCAGGTCTTTTGACACGAAATACTCAATCGCGACGAGCTTGGCTTTGGGATC
>JAUYAO010000044.1 GCA_030692565.1 Nitrospira sp. | reverse complement strand
ACGCCGGCCCTTACAGAAAGGCGAACGTCTGGCCGATCGCATCACCGCGCAACTCGCCGAAATGGCGCGCCGCCCCGCACTCGTCCGTTCGTTCTTCAGACATCCAAGTGTTGCCTATATTGCTGCCTGCTGAGTAATGGCGATGCCTGCATCTGGTTCTTGGACCCCGAGCAATGGAATAAACACGCTGTTGATCTGCGGAGCTTCACGGGGGCAGTCCTAACTACAGACGACCCCAATGCTCATGCATACAAACCGGTTGGTAAAACGATTCAAGGAATATTTGAGGAGTACAAGAAAGTAGGGAACAGAGACATTGCCCGACGTTACGCCTCTTGCCAGAAATAGGAGGTGGCTCCAGCAGAACGCTCTTTCGCACACAGATGGCTTTTATTACAGTCAGCGTTCACATCCCGCATGAACGCTTGCATTGACGCCGAGGATAAGTATGTCATTGCCACTCGTATCCGAGATTTGGCAATACATCTTGCACCTCCAGCAATACAAGATCATCTCCCTGCCCGAAAGACCGAGTGACTTCTCCTAATAAAAAAGGGGTTCATCTCCTCCCCGAGTGGGTGATTTCGGCCTGATTTCAGATCGGATCGAGCATGCAAGAGAGGACCTTGAGGCGCAAATACTCCTCGTTGCGTAGCCCGTAACTGCGCCGCTGAATGACGCGGATCTTGTTGTTGAACCCCTCGACGAATCCCAAGGCAACTTTGTTCTCCGGCTTGCAGTAGGCCGCGATACCGTCCCAGTACCGGTCGATCATCTCGGCGAACGTCTCGTGGGGCTTCAGGCGCTGCCATTTGAGCGATGTGCGCCAGTGCTCGAAGAAGCGCCGAGTCCAGCCTTCGCGCTCGTAGTCCCAGAGCTGCCCGAACTCCTCTTTGAGGAGGTAGGCCGTGTTCAACCGCTTGTTGGCCTTCAGCAGCAACCGCAGGCTTTGCCGGCCATCCGGCTTCAGGTTCTCCCGGTGCGAGAGTAGCGCGTACTTCTGGCCCTTGATGAACCGCCGATCCTTCCCCGTCACCCGGGAGTACTCGGCCTTGCGCACCGTGTCCAACGCCTCGCCGAGATGCCGCAGCACATGGAACGTGTCGAACAAGATGGCGGCTTGCGGCGCGTGCTCCGGCTTGCGCGTCGAGGTGCGGAACGCTTTCCACATGTCCCTCACGGCCAGCCGTATTGTCTTGCTTTGCGACACGCCCCGCCACTGGTAGAACTCGTCCATACTCACTTCTGAGCAGTCCTTGCCCCCGAACCAGATCGGCCGTCGTCGTTCCAAGTCGCTGACCACGATACGGCAGGTGTGCCCCTTGCGGATCGAGATCTCGTCGATCACGACTACCCTCGGAGCCGGCGTGCCCGCTCGACGAAACTGCTCCTGCATGTACTGCTCGTCGAGGGCCTTGATCGTTTTCCAGTCCAGCCGGGTTTCCTCGGCCACGTCCTTGATCGGCATGGTCCGGCAGCGCCGTCCCACGAAGAAGGCGAAGCGTTTGGTGTAGAACGGATTGTCCGCCAGCCAGTCCAAGATTTCCTGCTTCACCGTGCCGCACTGCTTGCACTCGACGCGACGAATCTCCACCTCCAGGTAGACCCGCGTGTCCCCGCAGGGCAGGTCGCGAACGCGGCGTGTCTTGCGGTCGTACCAGGATCGGGTGACCTGCCCGCACGCGCCGCATGCTGGTTTTTTCCCCGCCGGCACAGGTGGATGACGCGGGCCTTCGGGTCACCGATGATGCCCTGTCCCGTTGGCGTTGGCCGGAAGCCGGGGAAGCGGTAGGTGTCCCAGAGGTGTCGGTGTATGTGCATCCGGCAATCATGCCAGATTTCCAGACCCCGTAGAACGCAGCGTTCACGCCCCTATCCCCCTGAAAATGTCGTTTCTCGCGCTTCGTTTACCCACTCACCACGGAGAAGAACCCTTATTTGTATATCCATTATCAAAGATGAAACCGACGCCGCGACCGGGCGGCGCTCGTCTGAAGATCGGCCGCTGTGCTCTTATTCGACCACAATGATTCGAGCGCTTTTTTGAGTTCCCGGCCGACACCGATACGAGGATGCCCCAGACAGGTTGCAAGTATGGCCATGATGCTGTCTCCTTTCGACAAGCTGGAAACCGGTGTGGATCGACGACCAAGCTTTCCCGAGATTAGAAGGCGGCATCGAACGCCACAATCCCGGTCACCCCAACTTGATAGGCGGAGACCCGTCGCTCGAAGAAGTTGGCAAGCTCTTGGACGTCCTGGAGATTCATAAAGTCAAAGGGATTTCTCGTCCCATACTGCTTCGAGAGACCGAGGGTCGCCAGCCGTTGATCCGCCACGAACTCGAGGTACTGTCGCACGTCACGCATGGAGAGGCCTGCCACGCCGCCGCCGAGCAGATCTTCCGCAAAGGCAGTTTCGCACGCCACCGCGTCATCCATCATCCGGCGAATGTCGGCTTCGAGGGCTTCGTCAAACAACTCGGGTTCTTCACGGCGCACCTGGTTCACGACTTCGAAAGCAAAAGC
Source organism: Nitrospira sp. (assembly GCA_030692565.1). Taxonomy (NCBI): domain Bacteria; kingdom Pseudomonadati; phylum Nitrospirota; class Nitrospiria; order Nitrospirales; family Nitrospiraceae; genus Nitrospira; species Nitrospira sp. Next base: position 82,288 of record JAUYAO010000044.1, on the reverse strand, counting down.
CATGTGCGCGCTCTCGTCCCGAAATACCCAATTGGTGCCGCCGGCGAGTCCATGCAAGAGACCGCGTGAGCGCAGGAAGTACACATAAGCGAATGCGGCGAAGAAAAAGAGCCCTTCGATACAGGCTGCGAAACAGATGAGGTTTTTCAAGAACTGGCTGCGCATCTCACGAGAATCCAGCCGTTCCAGATGCTGGAGCGAGTCGATCCACTTGAAGCAGAACTCCGCCTTTCTCCGAACCGACGGGATGGTTTCGACCGCGGCAAAAGCTGAGAACCGTTCGTCGGGATCCGGCATGTAGGTATCGATCAGCGTTAAATAGAACTGGACATGCAGGGCTTCTTCATACAGTTGGCGCGACAGATACATCCGCGCCTCAGGCGCATTGATGTGTTTGTAGAGATTGAGTACGAGATTGTTCGCCACGATGGAGTCGCCGGTAGCGAAGAATGCCACGAGACGATGGACCAGGTGACGTTCTGCAGCGCTCATCTTCGTACGCAGATCGCCCACGTCAGTGGAAAAGTCGACCTCCTCCACGGTCCAGGTATTTTTGATGGCGGAACGGTACATCTCAAAAAATACCGGATAGGCCATAGGACGGAGCGTCAGACACATACCGGGATCAAGGAGCCGTAGGGGACGATCAATAGCGCTCATTGGCAGGCCTCACAGCTCTCAGGGTTATCGAGGGAACATGCGACAGAAGCAGAGGCTTGCCCTCCTTGTGGTGAGGCCGCTATCCATCCGGGATCGGCCTGCGGACGGGCGCCGCCGTTCGGCGATCCATCCGATGCCGTTTGCACCGTGGCCTTCGTGATCCGTGTCGCCGGCCTGGAGCGCAAGTAGTACGTCGTTTTCAGCCCCTTCTTCCAGGCATAAAAGTACATGCTCGACAGTGACCCGATATTTGGATTCTCGATGAACAGATTCAACGACTGACTTTGGTCGATGAAGGCCCCGCGATCGGCCGCCATGTCGATCAAAGACCGCATGGGAACCTCCCATGCCGTCCGATAGACGGCGCGGACGTCCGGAGATAATTCCTCCATCGACTGGACGGACCCTTCTGCCAACTTGAGTCGCGCCCGCATGGCGTCGGTCCACAAACCTTGTGCTTTGAGTTCGCTCACGAGGTATCGGTTCACTTGTAGAAAGTCGCCCGACAAGGTCTCGCGTTTGAACAGATTGGAGATCTGCGGTTCGATGCACTCGTAACAACCGGCGATTGACGCGATGGTGGCCGTGGGAGCGATTGCAATCAGCAACGAATTGCGCAGTCCGTGCGTCCGGATCCGGGCACGCAACGTGTCCCACCGTTCGGCATCTTGCGGTGAGACACCCCAGGCATCGAACTGCAGTTCACCTCGCGCCGCCCGTGTGTCCTCAAACGCGGGATGCCTCCCCTTGACGATCGAGAGCTCGACCGAAGCCGAGAGCGCGTGGAAATACACGTGCTCCGCAATGCGAGCCGACAGCGTCCGCGCGTCGGGCGCGTCGAACGGAAGGCGCATCTGGAAAAACACATCTTGCATGCCCATGAGCCCCAGGCCCACCGGACGCCAGCGAAGATTCGACGACCGTGCCGCAACGATCGGATAATAGTTGAGATCAATGACACGATCGAGTTGGTGAACGGCGCTCCGCACGGTTCGTGCTAGCCTTTCAAAATCAAGGGTCACCGTCCCGTCAGTGGCGATGACTGTGTGGCGTCCGAGATTGATCGAACCAAGATTGCAGACCGCAGTTTCATCTCGCGACGTCACTTCGATAATTTCCGTGCAGAGGTTCGACAGATGGACTGTCCGACCCGGCAGAGCCGTCTGGTTACAGGCCCGGTTGGACTTGTCCTTGAACGTCATCCAGCCGTTGCCGGTTTGCGCCAGCGTGCGCATCATACGTCCATACAGATCGCGGGCCTTGATGGTTTTCGCCGCGAGGCCGGCCTTCTCGGCTTGTTCATACGCCTGTACGAACGCGTCACCGTAGAGATCCGGCAGTTCCGGAACTGTTTTCGGATCGAATAGGCTCCATTCCTTATCCGATTCCACCCGCGCCATGAAGAGGTCGGGAACCCAGTTGGCCAGGTTCAAGTTATGCGTGCGACTGGCCTCGTCTCCGGTGCTATCACGCAATTCTAGAAAGTCTTCGATATCGGCATGCCAGGGTTCCAGATAGACACAGCAGGCCCCTTTGCGTTTCCCTCCTTGATTCACCGCGGCGACAGATGCGTCGAGCGTTTTCAACCAGGGGATGATCCCGCTTGAGTGCCCGTTCGTGCTATCGATGAGCGACCCGCGCGAACGCACGCGGTGGTAGGCAAGCCCAATGCCTCCTGAAAACTTCGAGAGCATCGCAACGTCCGTGTAGCGCTGGTAAATATGTTCAAGATGATCGTCGGGAGAATCCAGAAGGAAACAGCTCGACAACTGCTCATGTCGCGTGCCGGCGTTGAAGAGGGTCGGCGAGCTGGGAAGGTATTCCAGAGATGACAACAGACGATACAGCTCCAGCGCATCCGAAACCGTCTCGGCAAGAGCACATGAAATGCGCAAGAAAAACTGCTGCGGCGTCTCGATGACCTGCCGATTTGTGGGATGCTTCAGCAGATACCGATCATAGATTGTGCGGAGGCCGAAATACTCGAACTCGCGGTCACGCTTGGGATCGAGCGCATCGTTCAATTTGCGGCTATTCTGGACCACAAAATCCAGAAGTCGGTCGTTCACTAGACCCAGCCGGTGACCCGCGGCAATGGACTGGGAAAATGCATGAATTTCCTGATTGCGAACTTCTTTGTCGATATAGGTCGCGAGCAGCCTAGCTGCTAACTTTGCATACTGCGGTTCTTCCACAATGAGTCCGGCAGCCGTCTGAATGGACAGCCGGTCAAGTTCACGGGTTGTCGCTCCGTCATAGAGACCACTGATCGTTTTAGTGGCGATTCGAAGTGGATCGATATCGGAAAGGCCTGCGCAGCAACGATCGACGGCACGCACGATCTTAGTAACATCGACAGGCTCAGACGAGCCATTGCGCTTTTTCACGCGCATGGTCTGCTGGGGATGCGCATCCTCGGCTAGGAGATCTTGAGGCGGGTCTTGTTCGGATGTGGCCGCGGGGCTCGTACTTCTTGAAATAGGTTCGCTGGGCATCATGTGCTCCTCCTTCAACGGGTTATGCAAAAGGGAAGACCCTTTGTGTAGGACCGCGAGGAGAAGTAGCCAGGCGAGATGCGCGCGAACATGCGACGGTATCTCGGACCGACCTTCACCCCCACGGGTGACTGCAAAACCATATGAGGGGGGGGTGGTCGTGAACGAGAACGGAAGAGGGGACTGGATCCGAACCAGCTCAGACCGATGGACCTCCCTCGAGGTTTCCAGGTCGAACCGGCTCAGGTTGTCTCTCCCGTGCCGGATGCTGGCAGGTCTTCGGGCTCGCGAGCACTTCGGCCTTCGCCGAGTTCCTACTCTCCACCGCTTCCCAGCTCCAAGAGCCAGTGCGTGTCGTGGATTCGTTCTCGCTTACCGCTGCGGGGCAGTCCCGGATTCGCACCGGGTTCCCTTTTACTCTCCGAGAAAACTCAGAGAACCAGTATGGACGGCATACTATTGTGGCATTTGATTTTTGTCAACATAGGGTTCGGCGGATTCATTCGATCCACGCAACACCCCCGAGATACAGTGGAGTGGCGCTCTATTGGACGACCGTTGCCGGAGGCCGGATCCTCTGGACAACGGACCGGAATTCCACGGGACGGCATTGGATGCATGGGGTACGGCTGCACTTCATCAGTCCCAGATCGTGATTGACGCCTGGCGCAGAAAATATCATGGGTGTAGGTGTGGGTCATAGGTGTGTAGGTGTGGGGTCATTGCTTGACTTTGCATCGCATCACCCGCCTGTACTGACCTGCAGTACAAAGTTACGCAATGACCCCGCCTTTGATATTCACGATTTGGCGTTTGGCAACTCGCAGATCGAACCCATTCTGCAGTCCCATCCAGAGTTCAGAGGAGGTTCCTAGATATTTTGCCAGGCGCAACGCGGTGTCGGCGGTGATAGCTCGCTTCCCGTTCACAATGGCGCTGATCCGCCCAGGCGGGACGCCGATATTGCGCGCCAGCCGGTTGATGCTGATATCCATGGGCGCCATGAATTCCTCGAACAGAATCTCTCCCTGATGGATAGGATCAAGTAACGGTTTTCGTGCCATGACGTATCCAATGATCGTTGAGCGACGAAGCCCGCTACAAAATCCTGAGGGCAGTTTCTTTCGCCTCTCGTCGTAGGGCAAGACCTGAGGGGGATAAGAAGGTGTGAAGGGGCCCTAACGACGCGTGAATTTTCGACACAAGGATGAGTAAATGACATTTCGCCAGGGTCTGTCTTGTCGCGATGGTGAGCCCGTGTTACACTGATCCTGTGTTTGGTGTGACGGGAGGGGGCTGATGGCGAATCTTACGATTGCGATTGAAGAGATGGTGTTGAAACAGGCCAGGCTCCGCGCCCTGGAAGAGGGCACGTCCGTGAATGCGGTGTTGCGAAAGTATCTGGAAGACTACGGGGGAATGCGCTCTCGTCAGGAACAGGCCGTCACGGATTTGCTTCGCCTCGCCAAGGTTTCACCCGCCCGGCGTGGCGCCAAGCGGTGGACCAGGGATGATTTGCACGACCGATGAGTGAGCGGATCTTCCTCGACACGAATATTCTGGTATATCTCTTCGATCACGACTCGCCTGAGAAGCAGCGCCTTGCCCGCGAGATCCTCGCGAAGTATGGACCCACAGGGAGCCTCTTGCTGAGCACGCAGGTCCTGCAAGAGTTTTATGTCACCGTGACGAAAAAACTGGCCGTGCCCCTTGCTGTAGAAACGGCAGCTCAGGCTGTCAGCGACTTGGCGGCGTTGCCGCTTATTCCCATCGATTCTGCGCTGATCCTTTTGGCCATCCGGAGAAGCCATATGGCGCGGCTTTCGTTCTGGGATGCCCTCATCATCGAAGCGGCCCTAGCCGGCAAGGCAACACATCTCTATTCCGAGGACTTGCAACATCACCAGCAATTCGATGGCCTCCGTGTCGTCAATCCATTTCTCTCTGCCGCATCAACGTAACTGTCTCGATTCCGGCCAGGTGTTGGATTGCAAGAGAGCAGGCGCGATCGGCTTCCGCTAGTTCGGCGAGATTCCTAATCCCCCAAGCAGCGGCATGAGCGCCGCTTCACCCGGGCCTTGGCCGTTCTTCATGGCATCGCTGATTTCATCAAGGAGTTGGCCTGCCTGTGGATTCAGATTCTTGAGCTTTTCCCCCAGATGTCCGGACATCATGCCTTGTTGAACCTCTGCCTCTGAAAGTTTGCCTTCTTTGATGCCTTGCTGAAGGTGTTGGGCGAGAGCTTGCACCTTTGCCAAAAGGTCGGAAGGCATGCTGTTCAAAATTTTAGCGGCTTCTCCCGTTCCCATTTGAGCGGTACAGGGGAATGCCAGCAGTCCAATCAATCCACAGGTCATCATGGCGGTTCTGTAGTCGAATCGCATGGGGATTCCTCCGATCGTTCAGCGCCCAATCAGTTCATAGGCCTCTGCACATTATCTTCTTCCATCGACTAGGTGAATAGAAAATTCATGAATCCATAAGGAATGCTTGGACGGCTGTTCAGGGGCTGGATGGAGGGGAGAGCCCCGCAATAGGACAATGTCCGGACTGCTTGGAAAAGAGAATCCCCTAGGTGCTGAGGGGGACCAGTGCTATCGTGAGCCCACTATAGTGTTGTTGCATGAGGAGGCACGATGTTGGCAGGGATCGAAATACCCGATGTTACGCTCTACTTGGTGGCTGTCCTGGCGCTCTTGGTCATCTGGCAGTACTACAAGATGCAGATCATGGCCGGCCGAATTCTGGCGGTTGATATCTTCGACCGGTCAGGAATTCGCATGTATTTCTATGTGACGGCCGATGATGATCATATCTGCGACGTTTGTTCAGACGCGAACGGGCGCGTGTTTTCATCGTCTCAAGTCGCGAAGCGGTCATTCTCTCCACTGGACGGAAAGTGTAAACGGGCGGTGCCTTGTGCCAGCGTCCTTGTAGGTTTGTACGGAGGATGGCTTGAGGCCAGGGGCGTATTAGAGCGATTGCGGGCGAATCTCAGAAGCGGGCAAAGCATCCAACTATCCCCTGAAGAAATGCGCGCCATGGTGAATGGACAGTGGGAACGCAGCATCAGCGCGGATACGGACCGTCTGGGGATCCACATCATTGAAGCCATGTGTTACGAAAAAATAAATGCGGATGTTGCGATCGCCGGGTATCGTTTTGTCGTCGACCAGGCCAAGGAAATTCGACATCTGATGTTGTTGGTGCCTGCCTACCTTCGACTCACCCAGCTGTTGATCAGAACAGGGGAAGCGGCTGAAGCCCTTGAGCTGGTCGAACGGTTCGAAACACGCTTCCCGACCAATAGACGAGGACCGCATTTCCCCTCCGATGAGCAGCGCGAGATGATGCGGACTAAGAAGACGCAACTGCTGAAGGGCCTGCCGCTGGAGATTCCGGCCTAAACATTCCGTCTGTGTGCGCTCGATCGAGCGGTCGATAACGAAAGCGTGTCCGGCAGTCGATCGGCGAGAATCCCACTAATAATTTGATTCAAGGCTGGAGGGAGTCTTGTTGAGGACGGTGGCTGTGGCGCGCGATAAGGCTGCGTCATGGCGGTGATCCAGCCCGTAGACTCTGAACTGAATCAGGCGGGTCGGAAGCAAATCGAGAAATTCTTCCAGCGGGTCGGCTGAGACCTGTCTGGTCCCGGGGTCATAGACATAGAGCGGATTCCCTCGGCGATCTTTCGGATCCGGCCGTGGGTCGAGCGGGGCCATATCGACACGAAACTCCACCTTCCTCAGTTCTTTGGGCAGCTCCTTCGCAATTTGCAGCGCGAATTGCTCGTGACTCGGGAATGCCATGCCCCGTTCCTGCCCCTTCTCCTTCAATGCCGTGCTATAGGCCATCTTCCACTTCACATCGCGATCCAGGATGCGCGCCCATTCCTGGCCGAGCTGGCGGTGCGCTTTCTGGCGGGAGGTCGCCCATTGGCGGACCTCCTCCAGTAGCGACCAGTCGGTGAGTCTCAGATAGTCTTCCATCTTTTTGCGCGGATCGTTCGGGAACAGGAGCTTCATTGTGTCCCCGAAAATGTCCCGCAGGTGGATGTCGATGGCTCTCGTCGTGCGATGAAAATACACGTTGGAATAGAGGTACATCCTGGTGTTCAGGAACATTTGCAAGGCCGGGAGCCCGGTCTTGTGGATGGTGAATCCTTTGTCGGTGATGATGGTGTAGTGGATTAGTCGAGTCAGATCGACAGGGCCCACGGCCACGCCACACATGTACGAGTCGCGGAGCACATAGTCCAGGTTGTCGCCGGTATAGCTGCCGGAGATGACCGGTTGCAGCATGTCGAGCCAACGCGGGATCTTGGAATTGTCCTTCCCCTTTTCCTTCAGGATCAGATGGGCGATCTGATCGGGGTTCAGTTCTTCCCCTTTGTCAAAAGGCCCTGACGGGCTGCGCCGGATTTTCCGAATAATGGATCCGAGATGTTCGCGGACAATGATCTGTCCCAGCTTTTCGTGGGTGAGATGAAACCCGTGGAGATAGTTGTCGTCGAAGAAGTGACAAAAGGGGCCGTGGCCGATGTCATGGACTAATGCGGTCACTCGCAGCAGTTCCTCGACATAGTTGGCCGAAGGGACGTCCTTCACGACTTTCTTGAGATAGGGGTACAGATGCCGGGCGAACCGTCCGGCCACGTGCATGGTGCCGAGAGAATGGACGAACCGTGTATGTTCTGCCGAGGGATAGACCCAGCGCGCACTCTGGAGCTGATAAATGTAGCGGAGCCGTTGGACCCAGGGTGAATCGATCAGATCCTTTTCCGTGCGTTCGTGAGGATCGGGAATCGCATAGGGAACGGTGAACGAGACATACTTGTGGATCGGATCGGCGATGAGGGCGGAGCCGTCATAGGGGGCGTTGATGGGTTCGTCAACCTGTTGCATACGTAATCTGCATCTTAGCCCAGCGGATCATGGGGCGGCAATGGCGCAAGATCGTGTGGGGAGTGCGAGCGGCGATATTTCGAAATGAAATAGCAGGCGGCGGGATACGCCAGGAGCGATCCGATAAGGCTGAGGACGATACCCCCCAGGGCAAATGGCACGGCATAGGGGAGCATTTGTTGGTAGAGGGCGGCGAAACTGAGGTCGTGCCAATCGAAAACCGGCGTATCGGTTCGCCCGATCAGCAGGGCCCCGCTCCAGTAGGTTAGGCCGAGAATCGGGATGATCGTCCAGGGATTGTTGATGAGGGCTCCGGCCAGCAGAGCCACAAAATTGAGTTCGAACAGCCAAGTGAACAAGCCAACGAGAATCATGTGAAAGCCATAGGCCGGACAGAAGGCGACAAATACCCCGAGGGCAAAAGCAAAGGCGGTTCGCTGAGGCGACTCTTGAAGGTGCAGCACCTGGCGAAGGAGTGAGCGGAACGATCTGCTGTCAGCCACAATGTCTCATGCGTTAGGTGAAATGGCGGTAACTGGTGACGGGCAATGGTACTCTGGTGCCATCGGAAGCGAGGGATTGCAGGCCGAATCGGCGTGGACGAATCGTCCCGATTTTGGTGATCGGGCATCGCCTGGCTCGGGCCTGACGTATGAGCTTCTGCTCATTGAGTGCAGCGACAGTAAAAAGCAGTTCATAGTCTTCCCCGCCCGCCAGCGCCAGCGTGCTGGGATCCACTTCTTGCTTGTCGGCATAGGCTCGACAGGCCGGTGAAATGGGGAGGCGCGAGAGCTCAATCTCTGCCCCTACCTGGCTGGCTTCGCACACATGGCGGAGATCCCCGGAGAGTCCGTCTGAGAGATCGATCATTGCAGTCGCTAACGGTGCCTGATTGAGCCAGAGGCCTTCCCGTACCCGGGCGGTCGGGTGTTGGTGCCGGTCGATCAGAAAATCCCGGTCGGCTCTCGTCAGCCGGGTTTCTTGGTGTGGCGTGCGACAGCGTGTGAGGAGTTGAAGCCCTGCGAGCGAATCTCCGAGCGTGCCGGTGACGTAGATCCCGTCTCCGGCTCGTGCACCCTTTCGAAACAAGGCACGGCCCTCTGGAGTAGTGCCGAGCACCATGATGCTCAGGAAGAGGCCTTGGAGTGAGGCCGACGTATCGCCACCGATCAGATGCATATGGTACTGGTCACTTGCCGACATAAGCCCTCTGTATAACGCGAGGATGTCGGCGGCGCAGAGTGTGGGCGGAATCGCAATCGATACCAGAAGAAACCGAGGGGTGGCGCCCATGGCCGCGACATCGCTCAGATTAGCCATCGCCGCTCGATAGCCGACTGACGCTGGCGAGGTTGTGCGTAGGTCGAAATGGATGCCTTCGGTCAGGAGGTCGGTGGTGAGCACGGCCCAGTCGCCGGCGGGGATCGAGACAACCGCGGCATCATCCCCGATGCCTTTCCGAATCAACGGACTGCGCCGCTCATGCCGGCGCTGGAGTTGCCGGATGAGCGGAAATTCCTGGATGGGCTGTGTGGCCTTGCGGCGGGCCATAGGTGCCAACGTTATGGCCGGAGGTGAGCGGGCAAGGCCATGATGGTGGCCCGTGTGGCTCCCCCTCCGGCGGTTCTTCGGCTCTTCTGTGTCCGCGAGGGTTTACTCCGTGCGGCCGCCGACGGGGTGGAATTCTTCTTGGGCGCTGCCGTGGCCTTCGGCTTTCGGCGCAGGGCTACCTTCATGACATCGTCCATGGTGTCGGCAAAGTGCAGCTGGATGCCCTTTAGGATGTGTTTGGGGATTTCTTCCAAGTCTTTCTTGTTCCGCCGCGGGAGGATCACGGTCGTGAGCATGGCCCGTTTGGCTGCGAGAATCTTTTCTTTGAGTCCCCCGATGGCCATGACGCGGCCACGCAAGGTAATTTCACCGGTCATGGCCAGATCTCGCCGGACAGGAATGCCCGACAGCGCCGAGGCAATCGCGGTGGCCATGGTAATGCCGGCGGAGGGTCCGTCTTTGGGGATGGCTCCGGCCGGGACATGGATGTGGAGATCCTGCTTGCTGAACATGTCCGGATTGAGATTGAGGGTTTTTTCACGTGACCGCACATAGCTGAGGGCGGCCTGGGCGGATTCCTTCATCACGTCGCCGAGATGTCCGGTGAGTGTCAGATGGCCCTTCCCCTTCATCGCCGTGGCTTCGATATAGAGGACATCGCCGCCCGACTCAGTCCAGGCCAATCCGGTGGCGACACCGATTTCATCTTTTTCGAGTTCGGCCTCCGGGACATATTTGGGGACGCCCAAGTATTTGTGCAGGTTTGCTGGATTGACGGGGAAGCCCTGGCCTTTCCCTTCGGCGACTTTCTTGGCGACCTTCCGCATCACGTTGGCGATTTCGCGTTCCAGATTTCGCACACCGGCTTCACGCGTATAGTTGGTGATGATCTGCCGAAGCGCGGGGTCGCTCACCTTCACATGCTTGGTGGTGATGCCGTGTTCAGTCAGCTGCCGGGGAATCAAGTAGGTTTGCGCGATGCCCAGCTTTTCTTCTTCGGTGTACCCGGGAATTTCAATGATCTCCATCCGGTCGCGCAGGGCCGGAAGAATCGGATCGATCAGATTCGCCGTGGTAATGAACATGACCTCAGTCAGGTCAAATGGCACGGCGAGATAGTGGTCGGTAAATGCGTTGTTTTGCTCGGGGTCCAACACTTCGAGCAGCGCGGCTGAAGGATCTCCTCGAAAGTCCATGCCGACTTTGTCGACTTCGTCGAGCATGAAGACGGGGTTAGCTGTTCCGGCCTGCTTCATCCCTTGAATCAGGCGGCCGGGGAGCGCGCCGACATAGGTGCGGCGATGGCCGCGGATTTCGGCTTCGTCGCGCACGCCGCCGAGGCTGATGCGGACGAATTCCCGTCCCAAGGCTTTGGCGATGGATTTTCCCAGCGATGTTTTTCCGACACCCGGAGGGCCGACGAAGCAGAGAATCGGCCCTTTCATTTTCTCTTTGAGTTTCCGGACGGCCAGGTACTCGAGTATGCGCTCTTTCACTTTTTCGAGATCGTAGTGATCCTCATTGAGCACCCGGGCGGCGGCTTTGAGGTCGAGGTTGTCTTTGGACCGTTTCGACCAGGGGAGCTCAACCATCCATTCGAGATAGGTGCGGACTGTGGCGGACTCCGCGGTATCCGGATGCATCTTCTCCAGCCGCTTCAGCTGTTTCTCCGCTTCTTTCAAGACCTTTTCCGGCATCTTGGCCTCGGCGATCCGTTTCCGGAACTCCGTCACTTCTTCCGCCCGCTCGTCGAGTTCCCCCAGTTCTTTTTGGATCGCTTTGAGCTGTTCGCGCAGGAAGTATTCCCGCTGCGTTTTGTCCATCTCGCCCTTGGCCTGGGCCTGAATCTTTTGCTGCATCGAGAGGACTTCGATTTCTTTGCCGAGAATGTCGCTGACCCGTCGGAGCCGCTGGATCGGGTCCGGAAGCTCCAGGACGCTTTGCGTGACATCGACTTTGAGACCGAGGTTTGACGCCACCATGTCGGCCAGGCGTCCGGGCTCTTCCAGATTCTCGATGACGACCATGACGTCGGGAATCAGGACTTTGCCCAGGCTGACGATCCGTTCGATCTGCTCCTTGACCGTTCGCATGACGGCCTCGGATTCCAACGTCGTGGCCGTGATCTTGGTGTCGGGCATCTTGTCGATGCGCACGGAGTAGTAGGGGTCGGATTGAATGTAATTCGTGACCTTGGCTTTGGCGATGCCTTGCACGAGAATCTTGATCCGTTCATCGGGCAGCTTGAGCATGCGCATGATGATGCCGACGGTACCGATCGCATGAATGTCTTCGGGTTTTGGATTCTCGACGTCGAGCGCCTTCTGGGTGGCCAGGAAGATCATGCGATTGCCGGCCAGGGCTGCTTCGATGGCCTTGATGGACATCTCGCGTCCGACAAACAGCGGTAACACCATATAAGGGAAGACGACAATATCGCGAACGGGCAAGAGCGGCAGCTGGTCCGGGACTTCTACGTTCTGCGGGGGCTGAAGATCTTGTTCAATCGAGTCAGTCATGGAGCATCTGCCCTTTTCTGCGTTGGTGTTCCAAGCGAGCGGTGATCCACCCGGCGTTGCGGCGGTTGTGGTCCTGCGATCAGGTACGACGAGTGCCTGTGGCCGGACGCATTCTGTTTGAGAGGTATTCGTGAAAGTCAGGCCCGAGGGAGGGGTTCTTGAGCGCAAACTCTACCGTTGCAATTAAGAATCCCAACTTGTCTCCCGCATCGTGGCGGTGTCCCACCACTTCATGGGCATACATGGGCATTTTTTTTGCCAGTTCTTTCAAGGCATCGGTCAATTGGATCTCTCCGTTTTTCCCCGGGCGTGTCTTTCGTAGGATCGGGAAAATCTCCGGCGGAAGGATATAGCGGCCAATGACCGCGAGATTGGACGGCGCCTCGGCCGGCGACGGTTTCTCGACCAGGTCGTCCACGCGATGCAGGCCTTTCCCAAGCTTCGTCGGCGTGACAATCCCGTACCGGCCCACATCTTGTTTCGGGACTTCTTGTACACCCAGGACGGCCCCATGGCGTTTCTTGTATATGTGGATGAGTTGCGCGAGTGCCGGGACCTGGGCATCGATGATTTCATCCCCGAGGATGACCGCGAAGGGTTCATCGCCGATCAGATGCTGCGCGCAGAGAACGGCATGGCCCAATCCCAAGGCTTCCGACTGGCGGACATAGCAAAAATTCGCGAGGTTCGAAATCTGGCGGATCTGGTTGAGCATCTGGGACTTGCCGGTCCCTTTAAGATTTTCTTCCAGTTCGACGGAGCGGTCGAAGTGATCTTCGATGGCGCGTTTGCCCCGGCCCGTGATGACGATGATATCTTCGATGCCGGAGGCGACGGCTTCTTCAACCGTGTATTGGATCAACGGTTTGTCGACCAGCGGCAACATCTCTTTCGGGGAAGCTTTTGTGGCGGGAAGGAAACGAGTGCCGAGGCCTGCCGCAGGGATAATGGCTTTTCTGACGGTGTGCGATGACATCGGAGGGATAGTATGTGATGGGTGAAGTGAAGTCAAGAAATGGGCAATCTTTCTCGGCCGATTCACGCGGCGGTTCCGGTGTCTCCATACTCCTTTACATCATTGAAAGGGCTCAATATAATCCGAGAGTTTTGCGCCATGGGTCGCATCTGCATTCACTGCACAGCGAGTGAGGGGCGTTCTCTTACCGAGAGGAGCGCCGCGACGGTGCTTCCTCAGAATAGGATCGGCCGAGTGACATGACTTCGGCTCAGGCCTTGCGTGTGTTTCGGATAGGGTCGCAGGACATCGTGGCCGTCTACACTATTATGGTAGGGGGATCTGGGTTTGTGTTGTTGAGCGGGTATGGCAAGCTCCCATGGTGTGTCGTGATGCTGGTGCTCATCCTTTCTTGCCTGGCGGTGGGGGATGTGGTCGCTCAGATTGCCGGCATTAAGGTCAAGACCATCGAGATCCGTGGAAATAAGCGGATCGAGTTGCCGGCGATCGCCGGGCGCCTGACCCTTAAGGTCGGTGATCCGTACCAGCCGGAAACGGTCCGTGGACAAGTCAAAATTCTGTACGATACGGGGTTTTTTGAGGATGTGCAGGTCGAGACGGAAGCGGGTGAAGGAGGCACGGCGGTCGTCTTTGTCGTGCGGGAGAAGCCCTTCATTACCGAGATCGTGTACGACGGAAATGAAAATCTGAGCGACGATAAGCTCAAAGAGAAGACCACGATCAAGAGCCAGTCCTTTCTGGATCAGCAGCAGGCCAAAGAAAGCGCTGAGAAAATCCGCCTGGCCTACCAGGAAGACGGCTACTACAACGCGCAGGTGATCCCGGTCGTGCAAACCTTGGACGAAGACCGCAAGCGTCTGACTTTCTTTGTGAAGGAAGGGGACAAGGCGCGGGTGAAGGCTGTCGTCTTTGAAGGCATGCGCGCGGCGACGAAAGAGGAAGCCTTCAAGGTCACAGCCACGCGCGAGTGGATTCCCTGGTACGGGCTCTTCACGCAATTGAAGTTGCCCTCGTTCTTATCGGACGCCGGCATTCTGAAACATGATGAGTTGGCGAACGACGTCGAGCGGGTGAAGGAAATCCTGCTGAACAAGGGGTACCTGAATGTGCAGGTCGGATTGCCCACGGTGGAGCTGACGGAAGACAAGAAGTGGTTCATTATCACCTACAATGTGTCGGAGGGAGAACCCTTTACGGTCGCGGAGGTCGGCTTTCGGGGGTACACCGTTTTCGAGGAAGCGGAGCTTCGTGACAAACTGAAAATCAAGGACGGCGAGATCTTTCAGCGGGCCAAAATTCGCGATGAAATCACCCGTCTCACGGACATGTACGGCAGTAAGGGCTATGCGTTTGCCGATGTCGTGCCGAATGTGAATCCGAACAATGAAGAGCGCACCGCCAGCATCATTCTCAGCATCAAGGAAGGTGAGATGATGCGGATCCGGCAGATCAATATCAACGGGAACGACAAGACCCGCGACAACGTGATTCGCCGGGAAATCCGCGTCGACGAGCAGGATGTCATCGACACGCCCTCGCTGAAGCGGAGCTTCCAGCGCCTGAATAACCTGAACTTTTTCGAGACGGTTGAAATTCTTCCGGCGCAAGTCGAGGCCGACAAGGTCGATCTGAATGTGCGGGTCAAGGAGAAGCCCACCGGCCAGTTCAGTATCGGCGGCGGATTCAGCACGCTGGACAAGCTCGTGGCCATTGCGGATATCACCGAAGGCAATCTCGGCGGCAACGGCTACATGGGCCGTATCCGTGGCCAGCTCGGGCAGCAACGGACCCTCGGCCTCATCACCTTCCGCAATCCCTACTTGAATGACAGCCTGACGTCGGTTCAGCTCGATATTTATCGCAGCATGACGAACTTTATTTCCTATTTCGAAGAGAAGTCAGGCGCCAGCGTGACGTTTGGGCGGTGGCTGTCCGAGTATGTGACCGGAAGCATCAGTCTTGTAGCTGAACAGTTGAATTTTAAGGATCCTCAGGTCGGACTTTGTCCGGATCTCTTGCCGCTGATTTGCCGGCAGCTCGGTAATCAGACGACGACGGGGTTCCGGACGACCATGTTCCGGGATACCCGGGACTATTTCCTGGACCCTCGAGCCGGCTGGCGAGTCGGCGGCGGTGTCGACTACGGCACGCCGTTCCTCGGAGGGTCCAATAATTTCGTGAAGTATTATCTCGATGTGAGCAAGTATACCCCCCTGCCGTTTGATACGCGATTCTCAGTCCGGGCGCGTTTCGGAGCCATTGAAGGCATCGGCGGGAAACCGATCCCGCTGACCGAGCGGTTTTTCGTCGGCGGTATCAATACCATGCGCGGATTCGTGTTCGGACGAGCCGGCCCCGTGGTCCCGAATATCTTTTCAATTATCGGAGCGTCAAAGGAGTTGATATTCAACTTTGACTATATCTTTACGATTTCAGCCGATGCCAAACTCAACGGCGTGATCTTCTTCGATTACGGGAAGGGTTTCGATGACAATGAGAAATTTTCGCTGAACCTGCGGAAAGCAGCTGGTATTGAAGGGCGCTGGATTTCCCCGTTTGGACCGTTGCGCGTCGCCTACGGACTCAATCTCGCCCCGCAGACCGGAGAGCGGACCGGGGTATTTGAATTTACGATCGGGTCACTGTTCTAGTAGGTGACGGAAGGAATTGTGTGACGAGAATGGCCGCGATGACGAATCAATGCCGGAATACCTGTGCGGCGCTGCTCATGGTCGCATTCCTTGCCGTGAGTGGATGTGCGGGAGCGGGCGCCGGCGCGAAAGTCGAGGGGAAGATCGGGGTATTGGATCCGGCCCGAATTCTGTCCGATACCAACGCGGGGAAAAAAGCCAAGGACAACCTCACGGCCTTTTCCAAGAATCGACAGACCCTGATCGAGCTCGATGAAAAGGAATTGCGTCGGCTGGAAGAGGATTTCGTGAAACAGGCCAGCGTCCTGAGTCCCGCGGCCAAACGTGATCGGGAAGAAGCGTTTCGCCGGCGCATGCAGGAGTATCAGCAAAAGGTCACGGAGCTGAATCGGGAAGTGCAGGAGAAGCAAAAAGATGTGATGGACGGATTTCGCGGCAAGATCGAGACGGTGGTCGGCAAGGTTGCGAAGCGGCTGGGCTTGCAGATTGTCGTGGACAGCAGCAAAGGCGGAGTGACGCTCTATCGCGAGGACACGCTCGATATTTCGAATCAGGTGATTGAAGAGTTCAATCGGGACTATCCCTAGCAGGAGGAGACGGATTATATGAAACGACAGCGCGTGATCGGGATGCTCGGAGTGCTGGCGGCGAGCCTGTGGTTCGTCCATGCGGCCGTCGCGGCGGAGACGTTTAAGGTCGGGGTGATGGATCAGCAGGCGGTGATGGAACAATCCAAAGCCGGCAAGCGGGCGCTGGAGGAAATGAAGAGCTATTCGCTGACCCGGCAGAAAATCGTGAATGCGGACGACCAGGAATTGAAGGATATGGAGCAGTCCCTCCAGGATCCCAACAGCAAGTTGAGCGAGCAGGCAAAGCAGGAAAAACAGGAACAATTCCGGACGAAGCTGGAGGCCTATCAGCGTCGCCTGGCTGACTTTAATCGGGAAGTGCAGCAGAAACAACGCGAGATGGTGACGGAGTATGCCAAGAAGATTGCGGCGGCCGCACAAGCGGTGGCGCAGAAAGACGGCTATCAGGCTATTCTCGACAAGGGCAGCGATGCGATGGTGCGGATTGTGTTGTACCATCAGCCCGCGCTGGACGTGACGGATCGTGTCGTGAAGGAGTTCGATAGCCAGAATAAGTAGCGAGGCGGTGGCGCAGCAGGACGGCGATCAGCACTGTTTTCGGCGAAGGGCAGCGTGGCCATAGTGCGGATGGTGTTGTACCATCAGCCCGCGCTGGACGTGACGGATCGTGGCGTGAAGGAGTTCGATAGCCAGAGTAAATGGCGGCGGTAGGGTGACGTGACGGGGAACAGAGGAGGCAACGGCATGGCAGTGATGGAACAAGCAGAGATTCAAGCATTACTCCCGCACCGGTATCCGTTCCTGTTGGTTGATCGGGTGCTGGAGTTGGATCCCGACCGCCGAATCGTGGCGATTAAGAACGTGACGATCAACGAGCCATTTTTTCAAGGCCATTTCCCCGGGCGGCCGGTGATGCCGGGCGTGCTCATCCTGGAAGCGATGGCGCAGGTCGGCGGCGTGCTGGCCTTTAAGTCCGTGCAGGTCACCGGTCGACCGGTTGTCTATCTGACCGGCATCGATAGCGCGAAGTTCAGGAAACCGGTGGTGCCCGGCGATCGCCTGCGGTTTGAGGTCGATGTCGTCAAGAAACGGGCGCCCTTCTGGAAGATGCAGGCCAAGGCCTATGTCGAAGATGATGTGGTGTGTGAAGCGGAAGTGACGGCCATGGTGACGGAGGAGAAGACCGAGGCCCGTCAATAGTCATCCGTCATGCGTCAACCGTGAGAGATCATAGAGCTGAGCTATGACTTTTCTCAAGCGATTGACGAATGACCGTTGGCGATTGACGTTTCCCATTGGAGGTTCAGCGTGCAGATTCATGCGACAGCAATAGTTCATCCGGGTGCGAAATTGGCGGACGACGTGGTGGTCGGACCGTTTTGTCTGATCGGCGAGCATGTGTCGATCGGAAAGGGAACCAGGCTGTTTTCCCATGTCACGGTGGACGGGTGGACCGAGATCGGCGAGCGGAACGAAGTGCATCCCTTCTCGTCCATCGGCGGCCCGCCCCAGCACTTGGGCTATAAAGGTGAACCGACGAAGGTGGTCATCGGCGACGACAATATTCTGCGGGAATATGTCACGGTCAATCGAGCCACGGTGCAAGGCGGAGGGCTCACCTCCGTCGGCAGCAAAAATTTCCTGATGGCCTATGTGCATGTCGCCCACGATTGCCGGTTGGGGAATCACCTGATTCTGGCGAATGCCGCCAGCCTGGCGGGACATATCACCATCGGCGATCATGCCATCATCGGCGGGTTGACGGGCGTGCATCAGTTCGTGCGCATCGGAGCCTATGCCATGGTGGGAGGCTGTTGCGGCGTCGTCCAGGATGTGCCGCCGTTTACGCGGGCCGCCGGCGGGTATCGATCCAAACTCTACGGATTGAACTCGATCGGGTTGCGCCGTCACGGATTTTCCGGCGAGCGGATCTCAGTGTTGAAGAAGGCCTACGACCTCCTGTTCCGCGAGGGCCATCGATCCGCCGAAGCGATCAAGCTGGCTAGGGCGGAGTTCAAGGATCAGGCGGATGTCGCCCAGATCCTGACCTTCATGGAAGCCACCAAGCGTGGAATTTCCCGTTCGATCGGGAAGGACCAGGGCGATGAGGATGAATCCGCGTGACCACCTCAATGCCCACCGAAGACAAACGGATCGGACTGATCGCCGGGAATGGGCGATTTCCGATTATCTTCGCCGACAATGCCAAGAAATTGGGGTACTTTGTGTCGGCCGTCGCCCATGTGGGAGAGGCGGAGCCTGAACTTGAGCAGCATGTCGATAGCATCCACTGGGTGAAGATCGGGCAGCTGAACAAGCTGATCAATGCCTTCAAGAGCGATAATGTGAAGCGCGTGGTCATGCTGGGCGGCGTCAAGAAGACGCATGTGTTTACAACGGTGCGGCCGGATCTGCGGGCGCTGGCCTTGTTCGCGCGGGTCGCGCTCTGGCGGGACGACGACATTCTCAGGGAAATTGCGGCGGAGATCGAGCGGGAAGGGATTACGATTTGCGAGTCCACCTTCGGTCTTGAAGGCATCCTGGTCGAAGAAGGAACGCTTGCCTCTCGCGAGCCGTCCAAAAAAGAGTGGGAGAATATTCGATACGGCTGGGAAATGGCCTACGAAATGGGGCGTCTCGATATCGGACAGTGTGTCGTGATCAAAGACAAAGTCGTGGTGGCGGTCGAAGCGGTCGAAGGGACCGATGGCGCGATCAAGCGGGGCGGGGAATTGGCGAAAGAGGGCGCGGTTGTCGTGAAACGGTGCAAGCCGCAACAGGATCTCCGATTCGATTTGCCGGCTATCGGGCCGCGCACGATCGAGGTGATGGCCTCGGTGAATGCCACGGTGTTAGCCGTGGAAGCCGGACGAACCGTGATGCTGGATCGGGACCTGTTGTTGGAGAAGGCGCGCCAGGCCGGTATTGCCGTGGTCGGGATCAAGCATCTTGAACCGATCAAAGCGTAGCAGAGTGCTGAAAGAGGCTGCCGGCGGCGTTCTCGCTTCACGAAGAGGCTCAACGTACCGCCGCGTACGCCTCTTCGCTCGCTGCGGCCTTGCTGGACGGCCTCTTTGAGCACTCTGCTAAGTGAACCGGAGGAAGTGCCTTTAGTGAAAACAATACGGGCAGGCGTCATCGGGGTCGGACATTTGGGGCAGCATCATGCGCGCCTCTATGCGTCCATCCCCGGCGTGACACTCGTCGGCGTCACGGATCAGAGTCCTGAGCGCGGGCAAGAAATCGCCGGACGGCATGCCGCCCAGTTCTACCGCAGCCCCGAAGAACTATTGAAAGCGGTCGATCTGGTCAGTGTGGCCGTGCCCACGTCCTCTCACTATGCCGTGGCCAAGCGGTGTCTCGAAGCCGGCAAACACGTGTTGGTCGAGAAGCCGATTGCCGTGCAGCCGGCCGAGGCGCATGAACTGGTGGCGCTCGCCAAGGCGAAGGGTTGCCGGCTGCAAGTCGGTCATAGTGAACGCTTCAATCCCATCATGCGGACCATGCGGACGCACATCAAGCGCCCGGTCTTTATCGAGGGCCATCGACAGAGTAGTTACAGCCCGCGCGGGACGGACGTCGACGTGGTGTTGGATCTGATGATTCATGACCTGGATCTCGTGCTCTCGTTCAATCCCGGTCCGGTCGAAGAGGTGCGTGCGTCCGGCGTCGCGGTGCTCTCTCCGACGATCGATATTGCCCAGGCCCGCATTCAGTTCCGTGGCGGCTGTGTGGCGAATCTCACCGCGAGTCGGGTGTCGACGAACAAGATGCGCCGGTTGCGGCTGTTTCAGCGGGAACAGTATCTCTCGATCGATTTTCAAACCCGGCAGGCGGTGATCTCACGGCGTCGCATCGCGCCCGGTGCACCGCCTGAACTCGATACCGAAACATTTCAGGGGAACGCTGACGAGCCGCTCAAGCTTCAGCTGGAGTCCTTTGTGCAGGCCATCCACACCGGAACGCGGCCCGAGGTCTCCGGTGAGGACGGGGCCGCGGCACTGGATGTGGCGCATCTGGTTCTCGCTGCGATTGCTGAGTATACGGGGCGTGTGCAATCCCAGCCCGAACGGTGACGGCCAGCGTCGTCGGTCCAATGGTCCTTCCGGCGCGGACAGTTCAGCGTAACCTGACCTTCAACCTGAGAGACTGTCGATGTCGCGGATTTTGATCGTAGCCGGAGAGGCTTCCGGTGATCTGCATGGCGCCAACCTGGCCCGGGCGCTTCAGGAACTCGATCCCACTGTCCGATTAGTGGGCGTCGGCGGGGCGGCCATGAAGTCCGCCGGCGTGCAGCTGGTGGAAGGGTTCGGGCATCTCGATGTGATGGGGATCGTCGGGTTCTCGGCCCTGCGCGCGATCATCCGACGATTTGCCGCCATGCGCCGGCTGCTCCGGTCCGAGCGGTGGGATGCCGTGGTCTTCATCGACAATCCCGGGCTCAATCTGCGCTACGCCTGGTTTGCCAAATCGGCCGGGCTGCGGGTGATCTATTATATCGCGCCGCAGATCTGGGCCTGGCGGCCGGGCCGGATGAAATATATTCAACAGCGTGTCGATCAGGTGATGGTGATTCTTCCGTTCGAACCGGAGCTGTATCGGAAGGTCGGCTTGCCCTGTACCTTTGTCGGCCATCCGCTTCTGGATGCCGTGGCTCCGCACTATGATCAGGCGAAGCTGCGCGAACACTTCGGGTTGCAGCGGAGCGGCCGGGTCATCGCGCTCTTGCCGGGAAGCCGGTCGGCTGAGGTGCGCCTGCATCTCCCGATTCTTTTGGAAGCGGCGGAGCGTTTGCTGCGCGACGACCCGACGACGCAATTTCTCATGGCGCAGGCCTCGACGATTGCCGATGATCTCATTCAGCCGTTGCTGCAGAAAAGCTCGGCCCCGGTGAAGGTGGTCGCGGAACAGGCGAGCGAGGTCATGGCGGCCGCGGATCTGCTCTTCGTGGCGTCGGGGACTGCGACGCTGCAGGCCGCGGTCGTCGGAACGCCGATGGTGCTGCTCTATCAGGCGCATTCCTGGTTGACCTATCGGTTGGCCCGGTTGCTGATTCGAGTGAAGTGGATCGGTCTGGTCAATCTGGTCGCCGGGCGGACGGTGGTGACGGAGTTGATTCAACATGAAGCCACGGGCGCAAGGGTGTATCATGAAGCCCGGCGGTTGCTGGATGACCCTGCCGCGTATGATGAGATGAAGCGAAGTCTACAGGCGGTGAAAGCGAGCCTCGGGGAGCCCGGCGCTTCCCGTAGAGCAGCCCAGGTGGTGTTGAACGCATGTCGAGCGTAGACCGATTTCTTCGGTTATTGAAATATGTCCGGCCCTATCGGGGCCGGTTTGTCGCGGCGATTGTCTGTTCCGGCATGGTGGCGGCGTTGTCCGGCGTCTATGCCTGGTTGGTCAAGCCGGTGCTGGACGGGATTTTCATCGAGAAGAACGAGTCGCTTTTAGTGGTGCTCCCGCTTGCGCTCCTGGCGGTGTCGATCGTCAAAGCCTTCTTCAGCTACGGACAGACCTATCTCATGAACTACGTCGGCAATCGGGTGATTGCCGACATTCGCCAGGCGCTGTTTCTCCATCTGATGCGGTTGCCGGTCGGCTATCATGACGCCAATACGTCGGGCCGCTTGGTCTCCCGTGTGGTCAACGATGTGGGCCTGATGGCGAATGCCGTCTCCAACGTCTTGAAAGATATTTTTCAGCACGCCTTGACGTTTATCGTGATGCTCGGCGTCATCGTCTATCAAAACTGGCAACTGGCCGGATTGTCGATCATTGTCATTCCGCTCGCCGTTCTCACGATGTCCCGGATGGGTCGGCGTCTGCGGGCATTGGCGACCAGCGGGCAGGAGCGGATGGGGGACATGTCCTCGACGGTGCAGGAAACCTTATCCGGGATCCGGATGGTCAAGGCCTTCCGTCGCGAAGAGGCGGAGGCCGCTCGATTCGAGCTGAGCAACCGGGCCTTCTTGAGTACGACGCTGAAGGCCAATCAAGTGTGGTCGATCGGGTCGTCGCATATGGAAGTGATCGGCGTGGTCGGCGTAGCCGTGATCATCTGGTACGGCGGCTATCTGGTTCTTCATGGCAGTATGACGCCGGGCGCCTTCTTTTCGTTTCTGACGGCGATGTTCATGGCCTACACGCCGATTCGAAAATTGGCCGGGGCGAACAATTTGATTCAACAAGCCTTGTCCGCCTCGGAGCGGGTCTTTGAAGTTCTCGACCTGCCGACAGAGCAGGCGCAGGACCGGGGCACGCTCGTCTGCCAGGGAATCTCGGACCAGATCGAGTTGCGCGGGGTGTCGCTCAGCTACAACGGGCAGACGACGCCGGCCTTGACGGGAGTCGATCTGGCTATCCGTGCCGGTGAAATGGTGGCGTTGGTCGGGAGCAGCGGCAGCGGAAAGTCCACGCTGGTGAGCCTGTTGCCGAGATTTTACCAGCCGACGGGCGGGCAGATATTGCTCGATGGCGCTCCGTTAGAGTCCTATTCCCTTGCGTCGTTGCGCACGCAGATCGGCATCGTTTCGCAGGATGTGGTGCTGTTCGACGACACGGTCGCCAGCAATATCGCCTTCGGGCGTCCGGGCGCGAGCGCGATGGACATCGAGCAGGCTGCCAAGCAGGCCTACGCGCATGACTTTATTTCCCGGCTGCCTGGGGGCTATCAGACGACGATCGGCGAACGGGGTGTGAAGTTGTCGGGTGGAGAGCGTCAGCGCGTGGCCATCGCCCGGGCGATTTTGCGCGATCCCCCGCTGCTGATTCTGGATGAGGCGACGTCCGCGCTCGACACGGAGTCCGAGCGCATCGTGCAGCTGGCGTTGGCGAACTTGATGAAGAACCGCACGACGGTGGTGATTGCTCATCGGCTCTCGACCGTGCAGAATGCCACCAGGATAGTGGTATTGGATCGCGGCCGGGTTGCCGAGATCGGCACGCACGAAGAGCTCTTGCGGCACAACGGCCTCTATCAGCGGTTGCATGCGATGCAGTTCCAGGATGTGACCAATGTCTAAACGCCGCGTGACAGGTGACATGTGACAGGTGATGAGAGGCCAAAGAAAGCCACTCTGAAGAAACGGGTAGAGCAGTGGATCAAGTTTACGGTGCTGCCTCCGCTCGGAGCCCTGGTCATCCGTGGAATCAAGGGAAGTATGCGGCTTGAGCAGCGCGGCTATGAGCCGGTGGATGCGTTGTATCGAGAGAAGCGGTCCATCATTCTGGCCTTCTGGCATGCCCAACAGCTGATGATTCCCTTCGGGTATCGCGGGCCCGGGTCGCATGTCTTGATCAGTCAGCATGGCGACGGAGAAATCATCGCCCGCATCATCGCCCGGTTCGGTCATGAGGCCGTGCGCGGGTCGAGTACCCGCGGCGGCGCCGGGGCGCTGCGCTCGCTCATTAAGCTGGGGCGGTCGGGCAAAGATGTCGTCGTGACGCCGGATGGTCCCAAGGGCCCGCGGCAGGTGGCCAAGTTGGGCGTCATTCAATTGGCGAAAGCCACGGGGCTCCCGATTGTCCCTCTCGGCTTTGCCTGCTCAAAAAAAAACTCTTCTCGAGCTGGGATCGCTTCATGGTGCCGTACCCCTTTTCCCGCGGCGTCTTCCTGTGGGGAGCCCCGATCTGGGTGTCGCGGGAGGCGGATGACGCCGCGCTTGAGGCCGCTCGTGTCGAATTGGAATCGACCTTAAACCGGCTGACGGCTGAGGCTGAAGTCGGCGCGACGAGCGAGAAAAGCAAGACTGGCGCGAAAGGTGGGGAGTGCTAGTCGCGCCAGTCCCGCGCGTCCCGCCTGTCGCGCCTCTCTCGCGCTGCAGCGATCTCATGTGGCGACTGCTCTACAATATTCTTCTTATACTGGCTACGCCGATCATCCTTTGCATTCTGCTCGCCAAAAAACGGTGCCGGAGGGGCTTGCGTCAACGATTGTTGGGGGGGGACGGTCTGTCGAGTCTGTTCTGTCTATCTGGTCGGGCAGGCAGACCAAATAGACCAGATGGACTAGACGGACCAGAGAGACCGACCATCTGGATCCACGCTGTCTCGCTGGGTGAAGTGGTGGCGGTCACGCCCTTGGTGAAAGCCCTGCATCGCAGCCATCCCGATCACCGGCTGATCGTCTCGACGGTAACGGAAACGGGACGCGAGGCGGTTGAACAACGACTGGTCGGAATCGCCGAGCATCGCTACGCCCCGCTCGACGTTCCCTGGGCCGTGTCCCGCGCGATCGCGCAGTGGCAACCGGTGCTCTATGTATTTGTCGAGACCGAACTCTGGCCGAATCTCTTATGGACCTTGCGGGACCGGCAGGTGCCGACTGTCATGGTGAACGGACGGTTGTCGTCGCGGTCGTTTGCCCGGCAGCATATCGCCGGGCTCATTTCGTTCTATCGTTCGGTGCTGCGGTCGCTCACGCTGTGTCTCATGCAGTCGGAGCGTGATGTGCAGCGGATCGTGGCCCTGGGGGCCGACGCCGAACGGGTCCATAGGACCGGCAACATCAAGTTCGATCAGCCTCTGCCGACGATGGCGGCTGATACGTCGTTGCGTACTGAGTTGGGCCTGCGGGAAGGCGAATCACTCGTTCTCGCCGGGAGCACGCACGCGGGCGAGGAGGAGGCGCTGGTTGCGGCCTATCGGCAGATCGTCGTCACCCATCCTCATGCCGTTCTCATGCTTGCCCCGCGCCATATCGAGCGGGCCGCCGATGTCGTGACGATGGTTCAGGTGGCGGGTTTGCCGGTGCAGCGCAAGAGCCGGCTTGAATCAGTTGGATCCGGGGCGCGAGTCATCATCCTCGATACGCGCGGTGAATTGGCCCGGGCCTATCATGAGGCGACGGTGGCATTTGTCGGCGGCACCCTGATTCCCGTGGGCGGGCATAATTTGCTGGAGCCGGCCGTCTGGGGAAAGCCGGTCCTTTTTGGTCCCTATACGGACCACTGTGCGGAAATCGCGACGCTTCTTTTGGAATCCGGCGGTGCCGTTCGAGTATCCGGTGCGGACGATCTCGCGCGCACGGTTTGCGCGTGGCTGGAGGATTCGTCGGCGCGTCGCCAGGTCGGGGAGGCCGCACGCCGGACCGTGTCGGACAATCAGGGGGCGTTGCGGCGGAGTGTGGAATTGATCGAAGCCTGTATATCTCAGGCGCAGTCTTCTTCTTTCCGGTCTGTCGGTTCTGGACCGCGGCCGGTGATTGCGAGGCCGTGAACGTGGCATTCCTGCGTCCCGGCGATCCGGTTCGCTCCTGGCTGGGCGGCCCGGCCTTTCTGTACGGACTGGCGGTTCGCGCCAGGATGTGGGCGTATGATCAAGGATGGCAGAAGCAGGCACGATTGCCCTGCCGAGTGATGAGTGTCGGAAACCTGACGGTCGGCGGAACGGGGAAAACCCCGATGGTGATTCTGTTGACCGAGTGGCTGCAGGCGCAGGGGCACCGGGTCGCGGTGCTGAGTCGCGGCTACAAGCGGACGTCGACGGCGGCGCAGGTATTGGTGTCGGACGGGGAGCGAGTCTTGGTCGGTCCGGCGGAGGCCGGTGATGAGCCCTATCTCATTGCAAACCGCTGTCCCAAGGCCATTGTCGCAGTCGGGGCGGATCGCGCAACGGTCGGACGATGGCTGCTTGACCGATGGCCGGTGGACTGGATCGTGCTCGACGATGCCTTTCAGCATCGCGCCCTGTACCGTGACCTTGATGTGGTATTGATTGATGCGATGGATGCGACAGGATTGGATGGCTTATTGCCGGCCGGGCGCCTCCGTGAGCCGTTAGCCGGACTCGGGCGTGCGGATGCGGTCGTCATCACCCGGGCCGACTCCGAGCGGGATGTGGCCGCCGTGCGCGCCCGATTGCAGGCGGCCATGACAGGACATCCGGTTCAGGCAGAGGTGATCTTCAGGCTGGACGAAGTGGTGTCGGTCACGACCGGCGTGCGGCATGCGGCAGACTGGTGTGTGGGAAAGAAAGCCTGGCTGGTCAGCGGGATCGGCAACAGCGAGTCCTTCCGCCGGTTGGCGATGGAGAATGGGCTACAGGTATGTGGCGAAACCGCGTTCGCAGACCATTACGTGTATCGGAGCGAAGACGTTGATCGTCTGCGTGTTCAGGCAACACGATCCAATGTCGAGATGGTGCTCACGACCGAAAAGGACGCCGGGAAGCTCGCGCCACTGTTGCGGCCTGAGGATTCCTGGTGGGCCGTGCGGCTGCGGGCCGATGTCAGGCGCGGACAGGATGCGCTCCATCGCTTGTTGTCCGATGCCTCGGATGCGTCGAAGTCCCAGGGAGATGTGCGTGCGTAACGAATCGCCCTCTCGAATTCTGGTGCGCGCGCCGAATTGGATCGGCGATGCGGTGATGTGCGAGCCGGCTTTGCGCGGGCTGCGCGCGCGCTTTCCCAGCGCGGAGGTCACGTTGCTGGCGAAGCCGGCCATTGCCGAGCTGTTCATTGCCTATCCGGGCATCGATCGCCGGTTGGTTTACGATGATCGGGGGATTCATGCGGGACTGTCAGGGAAATGGGCGCTGGCGGGCCTCCTGCGTCGGCATCAGTTCGATCTGGCGGTGTTGTTCCAGAATGCCTTTGAGGCGGCGCTGATCACGTGGCTTGCCGGTATCCGCCGCCGTTACGGGTATGTCACCGACGGCCGCGCGTTTTTGCTGACCGATCCCGTTGCGCGGCCAGACCGCGCCACGCTCGTGCATCAAGTACACTACTATTGGGACCTGTTGAAGCCGCTCGGTGTGAACGGTTTGCCGTCTGTCCCAGCGTTGGCGGTCTCGGAGAACGAAACGCGTGCGATGGATGAACGGTTGAGGGATCTTGGCATAGGGCCGGACGATCTGGTTGTCGGCGTGAATCCTGGTTCAACCTACGGCGGCGCTAAGCGATGGCTGCCGGAACGATATGCGGAGGCTGCGCTGCGGGTCTGTCGCCAGATCGAACAGCAGCAGGGGCGGCCGGTCTCCGTGGTGATTCTCGGGGCGAAGGGCGAAGAGGAGTTGGGCCATTCGGTGGCAGATCGCCTCACGGTACGGTCAGCAGTGCTGTCGGGGCGGACGAATATTCGGGAACTGATGGCGGCGACCAAACGCTGCAGCATCTTACTGACCAACGATACCGGGCCGATGCACCTGGCGGCGGCGTTTGCGGTGCCGGTGGTGGCCGTGTTCGGTCCCACCGATTGGAAAACCACGGCGCCATACAGGCAGGAGGCGTCGATTGTCCGGCAGCCGGTCGATTGCGCGCCCTGTCTGTTGCGGGAGTGCCCCATTGATCATCGCTGTATGACCGGGGTGACGGTGGAGATGGTCTATGAAGCGTGTCTGTCTAGTCTATCTCGTCTCTCGGGTCTATCTAGTCCGGACCAGACCGACCAGACAGACCGAACAGACCAGACAGACCAGACAGACCAGACAGACCGAACAGACCAGACAGACAAGAAGGACCGGACGACTCTTCTTTCCGGCTACACCGTCTTCTTGGATCGTGACGGGACGCTGAATCCGGATCCCGGGTACATCGGGTCCCCTGACCAGTTCGAATTGTTTCCCGGTGTTGCCGCGGCGCTCGCCAGACTGACGCGCGCGGGCGCTCGACTGGTGGTGGTGACGAATCAATCGGGAGTCGGGCGGGGATTGTTTTCTTCCGGGGATCTTGATGCGATTCATGCGAAGCTTCGTCGATTGTTGCATGACGCGGGAGCATTGCTGGATGCGATTTATGTGTGTCCGCATCATCCGGACGATCGTTGTCGCTGCCGGAAGCCTGAGACGGGGATGGTTGACCAGGCGGTGCGTGAACTGGGCATCGATCTGTCCCGATCCTATCTCATCGGGGACCATGCCAAAGATATGGAGTTGGCCAAACGGGTGGGTGCGAAGCGCGTGTGGGTGACAACCAGCGAGCATGGAGCAGGGGCCCCGTCCGAGTCCGGCAATGATGCGGCAGTGGTCGCATCGTCGCTGGATGAGGCTGTGACGTGGATTTTGGCCGATGCGCGAGCCAGTGACTCGTGACTGGTGACGTGTGACAAGAATGAAGGTTGGAAGACAGTGTGTAGGGAGAAGCTGGCATAGTGTGATGCGCGTCACGCGTCACTCATCACGGACCATTGCCATGTCTGACTTCAAACGTATCCTGCTCATCAAGCCGAGCTCGCTGGGCGACATCGTCCATGCGATGCCGGTGGTGGCCGCGTTCAAACAGCGCTGGCCGTCAGCGCATCTGACTTGGCTGGTGAAGCGCCAATGGTCTGAGATCGTGCAGCGAATCGAAGGCGTCGATGCCGTGTGGGCGGTCGATCCCAGCCTGGGGTCGTGGGTTGGTCAAGCCATGGCACTAAGGGCCCAGCGGTTTGATCTGGTTGTTGATCTGCAAGGCCTCTTGCGCAGTGCGCTCGTGGGTCGGATGACCGGATGCGCTCAACGAGTGGGATTTGCTAACGGGCGCGAAGGGAGTCCGTGGCTGTACTCGCAGCGTGTGGCTGTGCCGACGCCTGAGATGCACGCGGTGGATCGGTATCTGCTGATGGCGGCGGCTGTCGGTGCGCCTGTGGAGAACGAGCCGCAATTTCGGTTTCGATTGCTGTCTCAAGATGTGACGGCGCTGCGGGAGCTGTTCAGGCGTAAGGGAATCGATCTGGATGCGCCGTGGGTGGCCATGAATGTTTCAGCGCGCTGGCAGACGAAACGCTGGCCGGCCGCCTCGTTTGCCGCCGTGGCGACTCAATTGGCGGCGCGCGGCATCGGACCGCTGGTGGTGATCGGCGGGCCCGACGAACGGGAGGCAAGCGGTCTCATGCGGAGTCTGACGGCCTGTCCGGTGGTCGATCTGACCGGCGAGACCCCGATCGGATTGTTGCCTGCTTTGTTGTCGAAAGCCTGCGTATTGATCACGAACGATTCAGGGCCGATGCATGTGGCCGCGGCAGTGGGGAGGCCGGTGGTGTCGATCTTCGGGCCGACCAGTGCGGTGCGTACCGGTCCTTACGGAGCAGGGCATACCGTCTTGACCCATGATCTGCCTTGTCGTCCCTGCTTCAGTCGCGTCTGCCGCAATGCGGTGCCGATGGAATGTCTCGAATCAATCACTCCTGAACAGGTCGTGGCGGCCGTTGTGTCCCAACAGTCCTGCCGTGCGGTGTCACGATGAATGTGCTGATCGTGCGTCCCGACGGGATCGGCGATTTGGTGCTCTCGCTTCCTGTTGCGACGCAATTGCGACAATTGATACCCGGAGTTCGCATCGGGGTGCTGGCGAATCCCGTGGCGGCGCCGATCTTGGAGCACCATTCCGATATCGATTATGTGCGAACGGTTTCCTTGCAGGCGTCGATACCCGACATGATGCAAGCTTTTTCCGGCGGGATCGATGCGGTCATTTTTCTCAAGCCGTTTCGGCGCTTGATGTGGGCGGCGTGGCGGGCCGGCATTCCGCTTCGCGTGGCCACGGGCTTTCGATGGCAGAGCGTGTTGGCGAATCGCTGGATTCATGAACACCGAAGCAGTTTTCAGAAGCATGAGTCGGACTGCAATGTGGAGATGCTCAAGGGGCTGCGGCTGACGCCGTTACCGGTGGCGGCGCCTGCGCTTCAACTCACCGAGGTGGAGCGAGCCGATGGGGGGCGACGATGGGGCGGCGCTGCATTGCCGCGAGTCGTCATGCATCCCGGTGGTGTGTCGGCCAGGCATTGGCGACCAGCGCATTATCGGGATCTTGCCCAGACGTTGGCACAACAAGGGTATGCGGTGGTGTTGACTGGCAGCCAGGTCGAACGCGATCAATTCCAGAGCGAGACGTTGGACGGTATCGTCCTCCACCCCGAGATCAACAATCTCATGGGGCAACTCGCCATTCGGGAGTTAATGGCGGTGATCGGGGCTGCTCATGTAGTGGTATCTGGCGCAACCGGTCCGGCCCATCTGGCTGCAGCCCTCAGTGTGCCTACGGTCAGTCTGTTTGATCCGCGTCGGAACAATCTGCCGATCCGCTGGAAGCCATTGGGGCGTGGGGTGCTGCTTCGCCCGGACGTCCCGACCTGTGATAAATGTATCGGCGAGGCTTGCCCTTATTGGGATTGTCTCGATCGATTTTCCGTTGAGGATATCGCCGCTCGACTCGGTGCCGTGGTTCGATCCGCCCAGCCGTTAACGATTCACCATATCTAGTCGCCGCCGACTTGGCCAATCTTCCCCTAGATCGTTGATATCCCTACCTATTGTGGAATTCTTTCTTGACTCCCTCTCCTAATTGTGTTCATATCCTGAACGTTTTTTAGTGGAGCCTCTAAATGAGATGAATCTTCAGGGACAACGAGACCTTATTTTGCTCACGGAGTTGGAGCGGGACGGCGCGATCACGCAGCGGTCTCTCGCTATTAAATTAGGTGTGGCACTTGGTCTCACGAATCTGTACCTCAAGCGGCTTGCGAGAAAGGGATACGTCAAAGTCACGACCATCCCATCTCACCGGATTCGTTATCTGCTGACGCCTCAAGGATTTGCCGAGAAGTCCCGGCTTACCTACCTCTACATGCAGTACTCCTTGTCGCACTATCGGGATATGCGCGCCCGTTTGCGCGATGTCCTGTCGCGGGTCACCGTGGTGGGAGGTCGGCGGATTGTGATCTTTGGGACCAGCGAATTTGCCGAAATGGCCTACCTCTCGTTGCGGGAGATGGACATGGAGTTAGTAGGGTTTGTCAGCGACGAGACGGCAGGGACGTTTCTCTCGTATCCCGTCTCGCATCCGAGTGTCTTGAAAGAGTGGGAGTTTGATGCCGTGGTGCTCGCCGATCTCGATCGGTCGCATGAACACGGAGAAATGCTGGTGCAGTACCAGGTTCCGAATGGCAAGGTGCTCGCGCTCGGCCCCACGGCCTGAGTAGACCGTACTCTCAGGTAGTTCTTTGTGTTCACTGTAAGTGAGAGGGCGAAGCTGTCTCCGAAGACTGGTCTATCTGGTCGAAGAAGTCTATTCGGTCTATCTAGTCTGTTCGGTCAGTTGATCAGATAGACCATAGGGACCGGACCCACCAGACAGACCAGACAGACCAGACAGACCAGAAAGACCAGAAAGACCAGAAAGACCAAACAGACCCGCACCATGAAATTAACCCGTTTTGAAGACCTTGAATGTTGGAAGGAAGCTAGGCAGTTGACTCGTCTGGTGTACGAGGCGGTGGGACAAAGCTCCCAATGGCAAAAGGATCTTCGTCTTTGTGGGCAAATGCAAGGCGCGGCCGTTTCTGTTATGGCGAATATTGCCGAGGGATTCGTTCGACATTCAGACAAGGAATTTGTCCAGTTCCTATTTGTAGCGGTGGCCTCCGCAGCTGAAGTTCAAAGCCACCTTTATGTGGCGGTAGATCAGGGGTATCCTGCGCCGGAGAAATTTGACTCCATGTATGTGCAAGCAGAAAAGACCGGCAGAACCATCTCAGGACTCATCAAGTATCTTCGACGTACGACCAAGTCGACCAAATAGTCCGGGTAGGCTGGATGAACCAGACAGACCAAACGAACCAGACAGACCAATCCCCCCGCTGGTATGCGCTTCGTACCAGGTCGCGCCATGAAAAGTTGGTGCGAGATCAGTTGGAGAAACAAGGGATTGAGCCGTTGCTACCGACAGTGAAACGGCTTAGTCAGTGGAAGGATCGCAAGAAGGAGATCGAAGTTCCGCTGTTTTCAGGCTATTGCTTCGTGCGGTTTTCGCAGCAGGATAGGCTTCCCGTGCAGAAGGTATCCGGCGTGGTGGAAGTTGTGGGGAGCGGGAGCCAGCCTGAGCCGATTCCAGATGAAGAGATTGAAGCATTGAAGACTCTCATGACCAGTGTCCTGCCATATGATCCCCATCCATATCTCCATGAAGGCATGATGGTGGAAGTGGTGCGGGGGCCATTGCGGGGTGTGCATGGCCTCCTCTTGCGGAAGGAGAAGCGGCATCGGCTAGTGATTGGTGTTCGCTTGATTCAGCAGGCGGCGGCGGTGGAGATCGATGTGCAAGACGTGGTGCCTTCATAACTGTGGCAATTAATCTGGGAAGCAATGGAGTCTCACGAATGCAAAAGGTCGCACTGGTCACCGGCGTCACAGGTCAAGACGGGGCCTACTTGACCGAATTTTTGTTGAACAAAGGCTATATAGTTCATGGCATCAAGCGCCGTGCGTCCTCGTTCAATACGGCACGGATCGACCATCTCTATCGTGATCCGCATATCGAAGGCGTACGGCTTTTCCTGCATCACGGTGATTTGACGGACTCCTCCAACTTAACGCGTATCATTCAGCAGACGCAGCCGGATGAGATCTATAATCTTGCGGCGCAGAGCCATGTGGCCGTGTCCTTCGAGTCTCCCGAATATACCGCGGATGTCGACGGTGTGGGGACCTTGCGAATGCTGGAGGCGATCCGCATTCTCGGTCTTGAGAAGAAGACCAGATTTTATCAGGCTTCGACATCTGAGTTGTACGGATTGGTCCGGGAAACGCCACAAAAGGAGACCACGCCGTTTTATCCACGGTCTCCCTATGCCGTCGCCAAATTATACGCCTACTGGATTACGGTCAATTACCGGGAGGCGTATGGGCTATACGCCTGCAACGGCATCCTCTTCAATCATGAATCTCCCATTCGCGGTGAGAATTTTGTCACTCGCAAGATTACTCGTGGCCTGGCACGAATCAAGGTCGGGCTCCAGGATACTCTGTACATAGGGAATTTAGATGCCAAGCGTGATTGGGGGCATGCGAAGGACTATATTGAAATGCAATGGCTCATGTTGCAGCAGGAGCGTCCGGAAGACTTTGTCATTGCCACCGGCGTGCAGTACAGCGTCCGGCACTTCATTAATGCGGTGGCCGGAGAGTTGGGGCTTTCCATTCGGTGGGAAGGTGCAGGGATTGATGAGAAGGGGTATGGGACTGATGGAAAGTGTATCGTTGCCGTTGATCCACGGTATTTCCGTCCGGCCGAGGTGCAGTCGCTTCTCGGAGATTCCTCGAAAGCAAAAGCAAAGCTGGGTTGGGAGCCGAAAATTACGTTCGATCAACTGGTTTCAGAAATGGCGTGTGCAGACCTAAAGTCTGCCGAGCGGGATAAGCTAGTGAGGAGCCACGGGTACGATGTCTTAGACCAGCATGAGTGATAATTCGTTGAGCCGTAGGGCTATCTTGACCCAATGAGTATGCGGTCGTCTTTTTGGTTCACCTCTTATTCAAGCTGCGTGTTTTTCTGATCCTGGACTTGATCGCTCTGGACATCTCCACTCGTTGTTTTGCCTTCATGGGTAGCAGTAGTTATTGTCCGACCGGCCGTCAGAGATATTGAGTAATGTACTCTTCATCGAGAAGCGATAGCCTTCCCAGCGTACTAAGAGGTCTGTGGCAACACCTCAGTTGTCGGCGTCAGAACCAGTTTAAGCTGCTCCTGGTTCTCATGCTGGTGAGTGCATTCACCGAGATTGTGAGCTTGGGGGCCGTGCTGCCATTTATTGGAATCATCACTGCACCGGAGGTTGTATTTAAGAGTCCGATGGTCGCGGAGCTGGTCCGGGTTTGGGGGGTCACATCAGCCGATCAATTGGTGTTGCCGTTCACGGTGGGATTTGCAGTGGCTGCGTTGGTGGCGGGAGTAATCCGTCTCCTTCTCTTGTGGGCCAGCACGCGACTTGCTTTTGCCAGTGGCGCCGATTTGAGCATTGAAGTCTATCGTCGGACGCTGTACCAGCCCTATCAGGTGCATGTCGCCCGCAATAGCAGCGAGGTGATCAACGGCATCACAAACAAGGTCAACAGCGTGGTATTCGGGGTGCTCCTGCCCGTACTCACGTTGATGAGTTCCATGGTCCTGTTGGTGGCTGTCACCCTTGCGTTGATTGCCATTGATCCGGTCATGGCTTTGGCAACGACACTGGGCTTTGGTGCGACCTATGGAGTAATTGCCTGGATGTTTCGGAGAAAGCTCAATCGCAACAGCGAACGCATCGCCTATGAACAGACGCAAGTTATTAAAGCGCTTCAAGAGGGGCTAGGTGGCATTCGTGATGTACTCTTAGACGGGACTCAACCAGTGTACTGCGATGTCTACCGTCAGGCAGATCATCCAGCTCGGTTGGCGCAGGGGAATAATATCTTTATGGGGCATTGTCCTCGCTATGCCATTGAAGCGTTGGGGATGATCGTGATTGCCGCTCTGGCCTACAATTTAGGCCATCAGCCTGGCGGACTCGCCATGGTTTTGCCGGTATTGGGCGCGCTTGCTCTTGGTGCGCAACGCCTGCTACCTGCTTTGCAGCAGGCCTATAATGCTTGGGCTGTGATCATTGGAAGCCATGCGTCAGTCGTTGATACTCTTTATTTATTGGATCAGCCTCTTCCTCCAGAGTCGCTGCAGCCTGCACCGGCTCCGTTAGTATTTCACGACAAGATCAGTTTCAACGCGGTCCGCTTTCGCTATAGCCCTGAAGGCCCTTGGGTATTGGATGGGCTCGGTCTCACAATTCCCAAAGGAGCCCGGATCGGTTTTGTGGGGAGCACCGGTAGTGGGAAAAGCACCGTGCTGGATTTGTTGATGGGGCTACTCGTTCCTACCGAGGGGGATGTCCTGGTAGACGGTCAGTCCATCTCAGGCAACCGTCTCAGGGCCTGGCAGCGAACCATCGCCCATGTCCCGCAAAACATATTTCTGGCGGATACTACTCTGGCTGAAAATATCGCTTTTGGTGTGCCGCTGGCAGCCATTGATATGCAACGGGTTCAACAAGCTGCACGGCAAGCTCAAATTGCAGATTTTATTGAAAGTCGTACCGATGGCTATGGGGCTTATGTTGGAGAGCGGGGCATCCGGCTGAGCGGGGGGCAACGGCAACGAATCGGCATTGCTCGCGCCCTGTACAAACGTGCGAGCGTGTTGGTGTTTGATGAGGCGACCAGTGCGCTCGACAATACGACTGAACAGTCCGTGATGGATGCCATTGATGGACTGGATCGTGGTCTCACAATCCTGCTCATCGCTCACCGGCTTACCACCGTGCGACGCTGTGATGAAATCGTGGAGCTTGGGAGCGGTCGCATAGTCGCCCAAGGATCATACGACCAGCTGCTAGTATC
Source organism: Nitrospira sp. (assembly GCA_030692565.1). Taxonomy (NCBI): domain Bacteria; kingdom Pseudomonadati; phylum Nitrospirota; class Nitrospiria; order Nitrospirales; family Nitrospiraceae; genus Nitrospira; species Nitrospira sp. The sequence continues at coordinate 46,820 of JAUYAO010000044.1, read as the reverse complement.
CAGTCCCTCGTTCCGTGGAAATGCTCGGGTCGTTGGGTGAGAGGCCTGGTCAAGTTGTTTCTTGGACTGAGAGAAGCATGTTCCGAACACTCCGCCTTACACGACACTCCTGGTCGGCTTGCTAATCATATAGATCGCCGGTGTGTGCTGTATCGAATCTATTCTTGTGTGATGGATGCTCTTGAGGCTCGGGCCGCTCTGTGGCGTGGGGCCTTTTGCCGGAGTGCGCATTGATGAAAGTTCTTTTTGTCGCCGGCGACGTCAGGCGAATCGGGGGAATTGAAAAGTTCAACAGAGATTTTCTCTCAGCGCTCACTCACGGCGGGGCGGACATCATCCTTGTTGAGCGACGAGAGGGACAGTTGTGGGCGAAGATTTCTTTTGTCGCCAGATTCCTATGGCGGTTCTTCGTGGATCGCCCTGATATTGTTTTTTGTGCGCATTTGAATTTTTCCCCGGTGTGCGCGTTTCTGAAAGCATTGTGGGGAACGCCGTACACATTGGCACTCTATGGGATTGAAGTGCTTGATGTGAAAAGCTTCTTGAAGCGCCGTGGGATTTCAGAGGCGCGGATGATCATTACGATTTCTGAATATACGAAGGGATTGATTCTTAAACAATTTCCGGAAGTCGAAGACCGTATGTTCATGCTCCCGAGCGCTGTCGATGGGGATGCGTTTTTCGTGAAAGAAAAAAGTCGGATCTTGCTGGACCGATTTAAACTCGCAGGGCGACCGATTATCCTCTCGCTGGCCAGACTTTCCACACTTGAGCATAAAGGGCAGGATCGGGTGCTGAAAGCGCTTCCTCGTGTATTGGAACAGGTGCCCGATGCGCTCTACCTCATCGTCGGGAGCGGTCAGGATGAGCGTGTGAACGCAATTCTTACCGAGCATCCGGAACTCAAGAAAAGTGTGATTATGGCTGGGGCGGCAGCCGATCATGAGCGGGTCGATTATTACAATCTTGGAGATGTGTTTGTGCTTCCGTCAAAGTTCGAAGGTTTTGGCATTGTGTTTATTGAATCGTTAGCCTGTGGCGTTCCGGTTGTGGCAACTGCCGGGTACGGCTGCCGCGAAGGGCTTCTCGGTGGCGAATTAGGGCTGCTGGTTCAGCCGGACGATGTAGATTCGATTGCAGATGCAATCGTCACGATTCTGGCCAGAACAGCGCCCTGCAAATTGTTCGACCGCGAATATTTGCGCAAACGAACGCTGGAGGTCTATGGCATCCGTGCGTGGAACGAACGTGTGGAGGCGTTGCTGGAATTGTTCGGCGCGCCCAAGCCGACGACAGGGAAAACTGCGGCATAAGCCTTTGATATGAGCCAGCCGATTTTCGCCTCAATCTGTATCTTGAGCTACAACCGGCCAGAGTTACTTCTGCGGCTGCTGAAAACCATTGATGTATCTCGAGGAGACGAGATTGAAGTGGTGGTGTGCGAGGACTCCAGTCCGAGGCAGCAGGAAATACGAGACGTCGTCGCCGGATTTAGATCGGACCGCTCGTATCCTGTGGTGTATTTGGCGAACAAGAAAAATCTTGGATATGACGGAACTTTTTGTGAATTAGTCAAGCATGCAAGTGGAACCTGGCTGATCTTCATGGGTGATGACGACGAGTTTGTGCCGGGTGCCCTTGATAAAGTCTTGGGTTTTTTGCGCGGCTACCCTGGGCTAGGGTACGTGATGAAATCGCACTATCTGATTTACGACGAGAAAAGGAAGGAGCGGTTTCGATATTTTCAGCAGTCCATGTTCTTCGAGCCGGGGGTTGAAGCCTATGTTGAGCTGTTCCGGAAGAGCGTCTATATCGCAGGGTTTACGATTCGCCGGGAGTATGCTGCTCCTTTTCTGACAGACCGGTTTGACGGAACGATGCTCATTCAGCTCTATTTGCTTGCCGAAGTGGTGTTGCGGCATCCCTCCGCGTATTTTGATGACCCCTTTACGCAGCAGTACGCCTCTCACGAGCACAACGTGGGCGATGTCATGTTCGATCGAGAGAAGGGGAAATTCATCCCACGTCGCCCCACGCTTGAAATATCATTGAACTTTCTGAAAAGTTTTTCCCGGATCACGGAGTTTGTCGACCAACAACATGCGATTGCGTCGACTGAGCGTATCAAAAAGGATATGTCCAAGTATTTTTACCCGAGCTTGGCCGTTCATCGGAACTCAGGATTGAAGGCGTTTTTTCAATACGTCCGCGAGCTCAACAAGCTGGGCTTTAATGCCTCCTACTTGTACTACCTCTACGTCGTGTTGCTGGTGGTGCTGGGTAAGGGGGTCTGTGATTGGGGTGTTTTTCAGCTTAAGCGGGTATTGGGTCACACGCCGAGATTGTAAGGGGGCATAGTGAGACCGATCATGACAAGTAGGCCAGTGGCAGCTGAAAGCCTGCCGATGCGGGTATTCAGAAAGCTCGGAATGGATCCAATCGCGTGGTCGTTGCGCCGGTTGTATTGTCCGGTCGGCAGGGATGCGCTGGTGTTGGAGGTTGGAAGCGGTGCGTCCCCTTATTTCAGGGCCAATGTGCTGTGCGATGCCTATGAGGAAACACAGGAGAGATTCTACGCCCATCTTGTACGCGATCGGCCGACTATTCTGGCGTTTGGCGAACGATTGCCGTTCAAGGATGGGAGTTTCGATTTCGTGATTGCTTCACATGTGCTCGAACATTCCGCCGAACCCGAGAAGTTCCTGAGCGAGATTCAGCGTGTGGGAAAGGCGGGATATATTGAAGGGCCCGATGCATTCATGGAGCGATTGACGCACTATGGTTTTCACCGCTTAGAAATTGCCGACACGGATGGCCAGCTTGTCATAAGAAAGAAGAAACATTACATCCAGGACGAAGAAGTTGTCGGGCTGTTTCATAATAAAGCGCGGTCCATATTTCCGAACTGGGTGTCCCGATTTCCCTTCCATTTCCATGTCCGGTATTTTTGGAATAGAGAGAGCGGCGGAATCAAGTATCGGATTCTGAACCCGGAGTGTGATGCGAGTTGGGATGGACCACAGTCAAGCGCAGCCGAGCTCATTCAGAACCCGGCACCGATGGCGATCATCAAACAACGGATTCTGGCAGTCATTCGGAGGCTGTTTTCCCAGAACAGTAGGAATAAATCGCTAGATCTGATGAACCTGCTGGAGTGCCCGAACTGCCATCGGCAATCCTTCAAGTTGCAGGGTGGCCATGCCGTATGTGAGGGGTGTCAGGCCAAACATTCGGTGTACCTGCCGTGCGGTACCGGCAATTCAATCCCGGCATGAGTCGCATTCTCTATATCGGTGACCTGAATGAGTATGGGAGAGGATTCCAACGCTATCGGACATTAGAAGGCCTTGGGCATGAGGTCGTTGCCTTGTCACACACAAAAGTATCACCCCCCGGGCGTATTGATCCTCCCTCCATTCTCTATCGAGTGCGCTGGAAGCTGAAAATCCCGGTCGATGACATGTGTGTCAATGAGCAGGCCTGCGCTGTCCTTCGATCTGCCCCGTTCGATGTCATATGGATTGAGAAGGGAAATATGATGTGGCCGTGGACCTTGCGGCATATCAAGGCTCAGATGCCTTCTGCAAGGTTGGTTTCGTGTTCAGAGGACGATATGTTTGCCTGGCACGGACATTCGATGTGGTATCGCTGGGGCGTCCGCTACTACGATGTTGTGTTTACGACGAAACGATATAACCTCAGCGAACTGAAATTGTGGGGCGCTAGGCAGACGAGGCTCTTTCTTGACTCATACGATGAGCGTGTGCACAGGCCTATTTCCTTGACCGAGACAGATCTGGCGCGCTTTTCTTGCGACGTGAGCGCAATCGGTGCATTTGAGAAGGAACGAGCCGAATCATTACTATATCTTGCCGAGCACGGGGTGAGGGTGGTGGTGTGGGGTAATGGATGGAGTGGATGGGTGAATCGACACCCACACCTTGTCGTGAAGAACGAGTTTCTTTTCGGTGAGGACTATTCGAAAGCTATTTGCGCCACCAAAATCAATCTGAATTTTCTGCGCAAAGTGAATCGGGATGAAGTGACAAGCCGCAGCGTGGAAATTCCTGCCTGTGGCGGGTTCATGCTTGCGGAGAGAACTAGCCGGCATGGGGAATTTTTTGAGGAGGGGAAAGAGGCGGAATTCTTCGCGTCAAACGATGAACTCCTCGCCAAGATCACGTATTATCTCGCCCACGATGAGGACCGGGAGCGGATCGCGCGTGCCGGCTGTGAACGCTGTGTGAAGAGCGGCTACAGCATGCGTGTTCAGTTGGCTCAGATGCTAAGAGCTATTTCTTGACTGGCTTAACAGTCATTGGTTCGGAGGGTAAGCGGCCATGGCCATGGATGTTCTGCGAATATTAAAAACTGCTGCTAAACACACGCTTACCTTTCCTCAAGTTCTACTCCATCGAGTGAAAGGGATTGAAGGCAGTCATGACGAGCTCGTCACTTTCTTTAGGTACTTTCCATTTGCAACAATAAATAAAGATCGAACGGTTTCTTTTTCGATGAACGGGCGCAAGGTTAAAATCTTCTACGGGGATTTATTCCCTATGGCGGCGGGGATATTTAAGAGCGGTGAGTATGACGTTCTTCCCGTTGCGGGCAAGGTTGTCGTTGATATTGGTGCTGCTATCGGTGATACAGCAGTGTATTTTCCCCTGAAGGGGGCAAGCAGAGTTTACAGGTATGAATTGAATAGAAGGTATTTTGATTTGGCGCAAAGGAATATAGACCTTAATAATTTTAGAGATAAAATTGAAATCGAGTATTGCGGTGTTTCAAGCAGGAAGATCAGTAGCTCGGACGCTATCCTTGGGGCATGTGTTCCAGAACAGGACAGGCAAGAAGTGGACAAGGCTCCCTTCAAGACGCTTGATGACATAGTCAAGCGAAGTGAAGTGCGAGATGCTATTTTGAAGTTAGACGTAGATGGGTTTGAGTATGAAATAATTCGTTTTGCGAGTCGTGAGACGTTGCGTCGTTTCAGCCTCATTTTCATTGAATATCATTTTGGACCACAAGATCTGGAAAGCAAGCTCGTTGAAGCTGGTTTTTCGGTTGAGAACAAGAAAATTACTACTGTGGTTATTTCTAGGCATCCAGATGAGTATCGCAATATGGATATCGGTTATATCCTAGCCAAAAGAGGGAATTGTTAATTATTAAGGAAACAACATATGAGTAGCGCTAGTTACAGGACTATTGAAAAGTGCAGAGTTTGTGAGTCCCAAAACTTGATGAGCATCTTGTCGCTCGGGGACTTGTTTGTTTCCGACTTTCTCGACGTGCCAGACAAGTCGAGGGGGATCAAGGCTCCACTTGAGCTGGTGTTATGTGATCAACATGCCGGGGGGTGCGGGTTGCTGCAGCTTCGGCACACAGTTTCCGGCGAAGCCATGTACCGAAATTATTGGTACCGATCAGGTATCAATAAAACCATGACGGACGAGTTGAATAGCATTGCTGAGAAGGCCGCCAAGATCGGAAAGCTTCAGTCGAATGACTATGTCATCGATATTGGCGCAAACGATGGCACATTGCTCCGGGGTTATAAAGTTGCCGGGCTCAAGACAATCGGGTTTGAGCCGGCAAGAAACCTGGAAGCGTTTGGAACGCAGGGAACGACAAAGATCATTGTGGATTTCTTTAATGCCGATGCCTGGAAGAAGACGTTCGGGACCGATCGGGCCAAAGTCATTACAGCCATCGGGATGTTTTATGATCTCGACGATCCCAATGCTTTTGTCTCCGATATTGTGAAGTGTTTGGATGATGAGGGCTTGCTGATCATCCAGATGATGTATCTCCCGTCTTTCTTGGAGCGTAATGCTTTCGACGGAATCTGCCACGAGCATCTTGAGTATTATTCTTTGCAATCTCTTGAACGGCTTCTTGACCGACATGGGCTCAAGGTGTGCGATGTTGAGATGCGAGAGCATATCAATGAGGGCAGTGTGCGCGTCTTCATCAGGAAGGCTGGCTTAGGCCGTTCCCTCAGTCTTGATGCGGGGGCCGAGGGGCGGGTCACTGCCCTGCGAGCAAAGGAGGCCAGTCTTGGCCTTGACCATCAGCAGACCTATGACGCGCTCGTAAAGCGAATTCTGGATGCGAAGGAACAGGTTGTCACCTTGATACGACAAGAGGTGGCCAAGGGTAAAAAGGTTCATGGGTATGCCGCCTCGACGAAGGGTAATACAACCCTCCAGTTTTATGGTCTTACCCCGGACTTGATTGAAGCCATTGCGGATAGAAACCCTCAAAAATGGGGAAAATATACGGCGGGAACCGTCATTCCAGTTATTTCAGAAGAGGAATCCAGGGCTCGAAAGCCGGATTATTATTTTCTTTTGGCGTGGCATTTCTTGCCGGAGTTCTTGAGTAGGGAGACGGAGTTTCTTCGCAAAGGCGGAAAGTTTATTGTTCCGATGCCAGAATTTAGAGTGATAGGAAGCTAGGCGCAGTATTCCTATGAATACAGAAAAGAAAGTTGCCGTAATTACAGGAGTGAATGGCCAGGACGGTTCTTATCTGGCGGAACTCTTACTCGGAAAAGGTTATGCGGTTCATGGGCTATTGCGTCCTCCCTCGATAGGCGAGAGTGGGAATTCTTTCTCCAATATTGGTCATCTTCTGCTGAGCCCACAGCTTACGCTCCATCATGTTGATATTACAGACGAGAACTCGCTTAAGAAGGTCGTGTATGCAATAGAGCCAAGCGAAATTTATCACCTGGCTGCACAAAGCCATACCCCAAAGTCCTTTGAGAATCCTTGGGGGACTTTTCAGGCAAATACTCATAGCACTCTCTCGCTTCTGTCGGTCATTAAAGACGTGATGCCGCGGGTTAGATTTTATTTTGCCGCGAGTAGTGAACTGTTTGGAGATGCGGTTGAGTCCCCGCAGAGCGAAGTTACCCCGTTTAATCCAAACTCCCCCTATGGGATTTCAAAAATTGCCGGTTATTATTTGACTAAACTTTATCGGAGAAAGTATTCGATTTTTGCATGTTCAGGAATCTGTTTTAGCCACGAGTCTCCTCGTCGTGCCAATATTTTTGTAACAAGGAAAATTACTTTGACCGCTGCGCGTATCAAGTACGGCCTGGCCGAAAAATTAGTACTGGGTAATTTAGAGACGAAGCGGGATTGGGGATACTCCGGGGATTTTGTCGAAGCAATTTGGGCGATGCTGCAGCAGGATTTGCCAGATGACTATGTAATCGGCACTCAGGAGAACCACACGATACAAGAATTTGTTGAGCGGGCATTTGCTTATGCGGGGCTCGATTGGAAGCGGTATGTTGTTGTAGATCCCCAGTTGTATAGGCCTGCCGAAGCTACTCCGTGGCTTGCAGACACAACGAAAGCTAGGCGCCATTTAGGCTGGAAGCCTAAGACATCATTTAGTGAGCTCGTAACAATGATGATGGACAGCGATCTTGCAATCGCACAAGGGGAAAGAGATCGGCCTGATAATCGTAATCATTGAATCTTGATGGCGAAAGGCATGCCACCCAAGTGCTCTGACTCTACGGAGAAACGCCTTGATTGGGGGGAGTGTTGATGGAAACTAGACTGAAAAGACTGCAGCTCGCTATCAAAACCACCGCAAACTGGCCGTCTGCAATAGCAGTTTGGCTTGGATTGGCGCAGGAGTGTCATGCGCGGTTTAAAGGGGGCCATGTTCTTAAGTTCAACCGGAATTCCTGGCTTGAATATCTCCGATGCGTGTATCTGTTTCATCATTTCCCCTCTGCAACTCTTACAGAGAACACGGTTAATTTTACATACAAGGGTAAGGAGTTGTCTTTTGCATTTGGGAAGTATGGGTTCGATACGGTGCTGGAAATTTTTGGTGGTGATCCCTACCGGGAATTCTTTGAGTCCACTAGCGTTCGAGGCAAGCAGGTTGTTGATATAGGGGCGGCTTTCGGCGACACTGCGGTCTCGTTCTTGCTTGAGGGCGCCAAGGCGGTGTATGCGGTTGAGGCCTTCCCTGGGTACTTTCGGTTGGCAGAAGAGAACATCCGAAGAAATGGATTCTCAAATTCTTGCCAGATAATTCTTGCTGCTGCGGGAAAGAGTCCGGGGTCGCTAACAATTGATCACGATCTGGAAGATATGTTTGGGGTAGGCATCGAGAGCTCCGAAGTGGGCACGTCGATTCCCGTAATGACGCTTGAAGAAATCGTGAATAGATTTGAGGTTGATTCCGGGATTCTGAAGATGGATGTGGAGGGCTATGAGTACGATATATTGTTGAATACGGATAAGGCAATTCTGCGAAGATTTTCCGATATGGTGATTGAATATCATTATGGGTTCGAGAAATTGAAATCTCATCTTGAAGCTGCGGGGTTTGTCGTGAAGCATACTCCTCCCCACTTGGTGTACATGCCTCAACTCAAGGATGAGCAGTCGCGGAATATGTGGGTAGGGAACATTTATGCAACCCGTGAGAAGGAAAGTTGTCAAACAGCATGAACGCGGCCACGAATCTTCGCCGCATGCGAGCATGATTCATGATTGATAGCCAAAACAAAATCACTCTCAGTGTGTGCATCCCAACATACAATCGTCCGCATGAGCTGGAGCGTATGCTGAAAGGTCTCTTGCCGCAGATGACCCCAGAGACAGAAGTGGTCGTGCGAGACGATAGTACCACTGCAGATTCAAAAGACGTATTTGACAGGATGGTCGCGGGGAAGGCCATTAACTTTCAGTACTTCACTGGGCCAAAAATTGGTCTTGATGCGGCTAGTCTGTTCTTGCTGGAGCGCGCGAAGGGTGAATTCTATTGGCTGTTCAGTGACGATGACGAACTTTTGTCAGGCGGGATAGATGCTGTGCTTGGTTTGATTAAGGCTAATCCTGATCTGAATTTGATTTGGGCAAATTTCGACTCAGATCTTCCTCGAGGGGTGGCAATCCAGGGTAGACCGTCCGGTTTCTTTCGAGATGGAAGCGAAGCGTTGGAGGTTGTAGGAACTGGGATAGGTCTTGTATCGACACAAATCATGCGGAAGCAGAGTGGTTTGTCAGGTTTGGACATCGCGCGCAAGCATGTGGTGGGTTTTTCGTTTGCATCGACCTGTGCCTATCTTCATGTCCTCTCTGGGCCGGGCAGGTTCTACTTCCTTGCCGGCCCCTATGTCCTAAACCACCCAACTACCGTTGAGGAAATAAAGAGGGCGACAATCAAGACCGGAGAGATCGTAAACGAAGGATTCAATGTTTATGGAATTCATTTCTATTCTATTGTGAAGGAGTTTGAAGGGAAATTTACCCGTCGATCGATCCGAAAGATTCTAAAAACGAATTTCGCCGCGCTTTGGAGGGGTATGCTCGTCGGTTGGGTTGGCGGGTGGGATACTCCTTCTGGGAAGCTGTGGAAAATGTTTAAGTACTATTGGAGTTTCCCGGAATTCTGGATTGCCTTGCCGGTTTTCCTGATGCCTTTGTGGGTGAATAGAGTTCTATACAAGGTATACAAGCTCTTCTTTAGTCATCGCAGATTGCGTGTTTTGCAGGAGTATTGAGTTGATTGGAGCTTCGTGGGCACAAGGGTTGGTTTTTCTGACTCCCTCACCCCGGTAGAGTAGGTCTTACGAACAAATGTGGTACTCCGGCCTGGGCAAGAGTGAATGGTGGCGGCAGTGTGTCGTGAGTGTGGGTGGTCTGTTTTACGGTTTATGGATTGAGTGCGGCCTACAGTGTGAGACCTTTGGCATTTGTAATTGTACGCCTTGCAAGTGGTTATTTCGAATTGGGTGGAGCGGATGGGGTGGCTGAGAGAGTGTGTCTGTGCATTCAAAATCTTAGCACACCAGGTGGTGAAAAGCATGAGCCGGACTGTGCCAGTTCAGAATTTTCCGCGGGCGATCGTTGAGCATCGCCTGCACGCGTTTGATCGCCCGCCGCGAGACGCGCTGGAACTCGGTGCCGGCGGGAAAGAACTGCCGCAGCAAGCCGTTCGTGTTCTCGTTCGTCCCCCGCTCCCAGGGACACTGGGGATGGGCAAAGTAGACCTGCATCTTGGTCTGTTTGGTAAAGAGGCGGTGCTCCCGCATTTCCTGGCCCTGGTCATACGTGAGGGAGCGGCGGAGTTGGGCAGGCAGCGTCCGCACTTCCCGGGCGAAGGCCCGCCGCACGGCGGTCGCGTCTTTGGCCGTCAGCGGCACCAGCAGCGTAAACCGGGTGGTGCGTTCCACCAGCGTCCCGAGCGCCGACGCGTTCGCCTGGCCGACCAACAAGTCGCCCTCCCAATGGCCGGGCACCGTGCGATCGGCCACCTCGGCCGGCCGTTCGTCAATGCTCACGATGTCCTGGACGGGGCGCGACGAGCGGCGGATCTTGCGGGGACGACGACAGCGGTGACGGCGTCGCAGATAGCGGGCGAGTTCGCGTTTCAACGCCCCGCGGGGCAGCCCCTACACATACGTGTAGATGGCTTCGTGCGAGAGGCGCATCGTGAGATCGTCAGGATACCGCTGGCGCAAGCCGTGGGCAATCTGTTCAGGCGACCAGCGCTGAGCGAGCAGCGTCAACACGGCCCGGCGGCGCCGGCGATGGACCGCGAGCTTGCGGGGCTTCCGGGGACGATGGGCCCACCGGTGGGCGCGGTGATGGGCTGGGACAGCCCGATAGGTGATGGGACAGGCGCGGTGCCGAGCAAGTTCCCGCGCCACCGTGCTCGGCGCGCGCTGCAGCGCTTGAGCCGTGGCCCGCAGGCTATACCCGGCAGCCAACATTCGACTGAGTGCTTCACGTTCCATAAGAGTCAGGCGTCGGTAGAGGGCCCTGTGCAACTCCTTGGTTCCTGGATGCTTCAGGATACTGGTGTTGCACTAGAACCTTGAACCCACAGTCTCTCTCTTTGTTAGGTCGATAATTATCCTACAATAAGCAAAGGATCGAGCATGAACTCTGCAATAGAGTCGAATGGAACCGTCCTGGGCAATGCAGCAGCCAGAATCAGGAGTCTCTATTATGTGATTCGGTCAACGAGGAATTGGATCGATGCGCTTTTGGTTCGCTATGGGAGTAAAGAGAAATGTCTTATCCGATTCAGAAACGGTTATGAATTGCCGCTGACCAAGCAGTCCTGGCAAAAATACATTCTGCACACGCACCTGTTTAGTTTGTTGCCCTCAACAAAACTGTCAGGTGAGTCTATGACCTTTGACTACCATGGCAGGCAGTTAGAATTTGCGTTTGGGAAGTATGGATTTGACACCATCTTCGAGATATTCGCATTTGATCCCTATCGTGGGTTTCTCGGTTCTGTCAGTCCTAAGGGGAAGCGGGTCATCGATATCGGTGCGGCATTTGGGGACACAGCTGTCTATTTCTTGCTGGAAGGTGCTACTCATGTCGTGGGTATTGAGGCTTTCCCAGGGTATCATCGCCTTGCCGAGAGAAATATACGGCAAAATGGATTGACTGCATCCTGTGAAATCTTGTTGTCTGCGGTGGGGGGGAAGGCCGGCAGTATTACGCTTGATCCCGCTTCTGAAGATATGTTTGGCGCCAATCTTCTTACTCCTCAGGCTGGGCAGACCGTTCCGATGATTACGCTTTCCGACATAGTCAGCCGCTTCGACGTTGCCGATGGTTTCCTTAAGTTAGATACCGAAGGTTTCGAGTACGAGATCTTGCTCAAGACTCCCAAAGCTGTCCTGAGAAAGTTCTCGGACATGATGATTGAATATCACTACGGCTACGAAAAATTGGACCAATATCTGCGCGAATGCGGCTATTCAACATCGCATACGGGGCCGACTCATGCCTATGTGCCTCATCTTGTTGGGGAAGAGGCGAGAAATATGTATACCGGTCACCTTCTCGCCAAAAGAATCGACTGAGAAATACGCAATCAAGTTTTGACTGCCTGGAACGCAAGCTGATTCAGAAAGTGGGTATCTTGAGCCATGAGAGCTGAGCTGGGACTGCTGTATGAAAAAGGTGGGGTGCTAGGTATCGGCAGGAAGCTAGTTGAGGTCGGGGCTCGACTAGCCCGGGATATGCTGAAAAACCTCTACTTCCGCATCACTCCGTCAGGCAGTTTTGAGTATTGTGGGCACCGACTGAAGTACTTCCGTCATACCTACAATCTCGCCTATCAAAATGAAAGAACAGTTGAGATACCCGTAGCTGAGTGGTTCCTGCGAGCTCATAGACAAGGGGCAAGAATTCTCGAGGTGGGAAATGTCCTCAGGAATTACGGATTCAGACAACAGCGAGATATTCTCGATAAGTATGATTCGTCGCCGGGCCTGATCAACGAGGACGTCATTGATTTTGCCCCAAGTGAAAAATACGATGCGATCATCAGTATCTCAACGTTAGAGCATGTTGGATGGGATGAGGCGGAGCGGGATCCTGGGAAAATTCCATTCGCGTTCAAGAATCTAAGGGATAATTGTATGCGATCGGGCGGCGTGATGCTGGTGACCTTGCCTCTCGGGTACAACCAATATTTCGATGAGTATCTGGAGCGCGGAGGCGATGTTTTCTCAGAACGGCATTACCTCAAAAGAATATCAGCCGACAATCAGTGGGAGCAAGTAGAGTATTCCAAGGTTGCAGCGAGTAAGTTTGGTGAACCGTACAATAATGCCAACGCCATGTTTATTGGAATCGTCCGGGCCTAACTTCACAGGCTTCACGGGTTCGCCTCCGGCTCAACTCCGCAATTATAGATATCTCTGACCTCCCCTTCTTCTATGCTTCTGAGTGTCTGTATCCCAACATATGGTCAGCCCAACCAGATGAGGCGAACGCTGGATAGTTTGCTTGGGCAGGATTTGGAGAGTGTCGAAATTGTCATTCGGGATGATAATCCGGATGCTGAAACGGAGAAGATCGTATCCGGGTATTTGACCAGGCTGCCCATCAGATACTTCCACTTAAAAAAAGAAGGGGTCGATCTCGCGTTCATGTTTGTCAGCCGGGAGGCGCGGGGCAATTTTGTGTGGTGGTTTGGTGATGATGTGTTTTGTCCAGGGACGGTTGGCAGAGTCCTCGGTGTTCTAAGGGATGTGCGTGACATAGACTTTATGTACATCAATTCGACTGATATGGCCGGAGAGAATTACTCTATTCATCTTGGTGAGAGCCGACTGACGAAAGATCGGGATGAGGTATTGTCTACACTGAAGGATCAGCTTGGTTTTTGTTCTGCCATGCTCTTCAGGCGGGAGACGTTATTGTCGGGTATGGAGAAGGCTCTCGCATTTATTGGCACATCATGGGTAACCCTGTTCTTATCGTTGAATGCACTGTCGGTGGGCAGGAAGTTTTATCTGCTGGACGGGAGAAATTTCTTAAGCGATGAAAAGCCTGCAGGGGAGGCCCGCTGGTATGATTCGTTTGAAGTGCATGGAATTAACTATGCGCTCGTCGCCCGTGAATTTACGGAGTCTTTTGACAGGAAACTACTAAGGCATGTCCAGGCTCAGAAGTTTGGGCGCTCCTGGAGGGCCGTTGTCGTCGAGCGCGCGAAAGGGTTTACGACAGGCTTTGGCTCGTCAACCCCCAAAATTGTCAAGATGGCAAAATTGTTCTGGAGCTATCCTGAGTTCTACCTTGCCTTTCCTCTCATGCTCATCCCTCGGCCCATGCTGCGGCTGTGTTATTCCCTCTACAAAAGAGCCTGATGTGCCAGGGATGCCCTCGGTTAGTTCATCGTAGCGCAGGTTTGTTGGAGGGGCAGTACGGAGAGTTCGGCCTCGTCTCAGTTGGCAGCCCTCAGTCAATAAGCAGAGTTACTGTCCCGGGATTGTGTGCTCGGATCTCTATTGCCTTGGGCTCAGAGCAGACGGAGTCAATCCGGGATACGGTACGTACTGACGGGGAAGCGTTGCAGGAGTTATTAAGATTATGTGTGGGTTGGCAGGAGTGTTTCTTTCCCGAACGACAGCCGGTCAGTGCTCTGCTGATGACGCTGTGCGAAAAATGTGTGATCGAATGCAAGCGCGCGGTCCAGATGCTCTGGGGTATTGGACGGATTCAAAAGCAGATCTGAGTTTGGGTCATCGTCGGTTGTCGATTATCGATTTGGAGTCTCGCGCAAACCAGCCGATGCTTTCCGATGACGGCCGCTTTGTGATTGTGTTCAACGGAGAAATATACAATTTTCTCGAGTTGCGCCGTGGGCTTGAGGAAGACGGTGACCGCTTTCGTACGCAAAGCGACACGGAGGTGCTGCTGCGACTCTTTGCCCGGCATGGCGAGGGAATGCTGTCTCGCTTGCGCGGGATGTTTGCCCTTGCGATATGGGATCGCATCACTCGTACGGTATTGTTGGCCCGGGATCCTTATGGCATTAAGCCGTTGTACCTTGGTCAGAGCAAGAAGGGCTGGCTATTTGCTTCTCAGGTGAAAGCCTTGCTCGCCTCCGGTCTGATTTCGTACGACTCCGATCCGGAGGGGCAGGCTGGGTTTTGGCTGTTAGGGAGTGTCCCTGAGCCGCGCACCTGGTTCCGTGATATCACTGCCGTGCCTGCCGGTAGCTGGTGCCGTATATCCGCAGACGGTCAGCTCGTTGGTCCTCACAAGTATTGGGATATCGGGGATTCCTGGCGCAAGGCGCCGGAGTGCCGTATGACGGCCGACGACGTTCAAGAGGCTGTGCGCACTGCGGTTTCCCGTTCTGTGCAACAACATCTGGTCGCCGACGTCCCGGTGGGTATATTCCTTTCCGGCGGGATCGATTCCGGCAGTCTTGCGGGATTAATGAAAGACAACGGAGCGCGAGATGTCCTCGGTGTTACGGTGGCATTCAGGGAATTTCACGGACAGCACGAAGACGAAGTGCCCGCGGCCAAGGAGATTGCCGAGCGGTTCGGGATCAGGCATCACGTGCGGGTGATTACGCGACAGGAGTTTGATTCCGACCTCCCGAGGATCCTCTCGGCCATGGATCAGCCGAGCATTGACGGGATCAATACATGGTATGCGAGCAAGGCTGTGGCTGAGCTGGGTTTGAAGGTGGTCATTTCCGGTATCGGCGGGGACGAATTGTTTTATGGCTATCCAAGCTTTCAGCAGCTTCCCTTGCTTGTCTCGCGACGGAGGCGGATGGCGAAAGTTCCCGGGGCCCTGTTGGCGGCAGATCTCGCGCTGCGCGTTTTTTCGCGATACAGCGGGAATTCGCGTTGGCGCTGGTTAACCCGTCAAGCCGGAAATCTGTACGGCGCCTATTGGCTGCGGAGAGGCCTCTTTACGCCTGACGACCTGCCTACACTGCTGGAGGGAGGGGGATCGTCCCAGGGGTCGCGACAGCGTGATCCCGCGGCCCTCCTGGAGTCTGTCGCTGGCGACCTCCCGGCTGATTCTATGGCTGCTGTAGGGCAACTCGAGTCCATGGTCTATCTTCGCAATCAGTTATTGCGGGACAGCGACTGGGCCAGTATGGATCATAGTGTAGAGTTGCGCACGCCGCTGGTTGATGCCTGGCTGTTGCGGGATTTGATGCCTGTACTCAGATCGTTCGGGCGACTACAAGGAAAGCATTTGCTCGCCGCCAGCCCCGTCACGCCGCTGAGTCAGGCCATGACCGGTCGAACGAAGTCAGGCTTTGGGATTCCTTTGGGCGTATGGATGAACCATGAGGTGGATCGCCTTGCTGGCCGCCATGGAGTATCCGCCGCACATGAAGCCGGGCAGAGCAGCCGTCGCTGGGCCGCCACGGTCGCGAATGCGATCTATGCGCGATGAGTCGGCCTAATCCGTCCAGAAGACCTGTTGTTCTGGTCTTCGCTCGTTCCTATCTTCCGGGTTATCGAGCCGGAGGACCGGTTCGAAGCCTCTCTAATCTTGTGGAGGCGTTGAGTGCCGAATACGATTTTCGTATCGTCTGCCTGGACCGGGATCACCGCTCGGATATTCCTTATCCGGACATTAAAGTGGGCCAATGGCAACGCCGAGGTGGGGCCGCCATTTTCTATGCAGCTCCATCCGATCTGGGATTTGGCTTCTGCCGAAGGGTGGTATCCGATGCCAATCCGGACATGATTTATCTCAACAGCTTGTTCGACCGGTCGTTTTCAATGTTGCCGCTTGTCGCTTTAGGGCGCGGCCGTTCGACTCCGATCCTTCTCACTCCGAGGGGCGAGTTTTCGTCGGGGGCTCTTGGGCTAAAAGCGACCCGCAAGCGGGGTTTTGTACTCGCAGCCAGAGGGGTCGGACTTTACAAACATGTGTTTTGGCATGCCTGCTCCGAGCCGGAGGCCGAACAGATTCGAGGTGTTTTATCTCCGCGGGCTGGCAGGTTGTTTCTTGCCAGCAATTTACCGGAAGCTGAGTCCGCGCGGATCATCCCTCATGTCGAGAAACAGCCCGGTACATTGC
Source organism: Nitrospira sp. (assembly GCA_030692565.1). Classification (NCBI taxonomy): domain Bacteria; kingdom Pseudomonadati; phylum Nitrospirota; class Nitrospiria; order Nitrospirales; family Nitrospiraceae; genus Nitrospira; species Nitrospira sp. Next base: position 30,459 of record JAUYAO010000044.1, on the reverse strand, counting down.
GCCTGGTTCTTGCGTCCCGCGTGGTGCCTATGAAGAACACCCTGGCTGCAATTCGTATTGCGTCTCAACTATCCGGGCGAGTTCAGCTTGATCTCTGGGGGCTTGTTGAGGACAAGCCATATTGGGATCTTTGTCAGCAGCAGATTGCCCTCTGTCCGGATCATGTATCGGTGCGTCATCGAGGAGAAGTTGCTCATGAGCATCTGTCTGAGCGGCTTCACGAATACGATGTGATGCTGCTTCCGACGCTCGGCGAGAACTTTGGCCATGCGATTCTTGAAGGACTTGCTGCGGGTCTTCCCGTGGTGATCAGTGATCGAACCCCCTGGCGCCATCTGATGCGTGCAGGTGTCGGGGCCGATTTGCCGCTAGCGGACGAACAGGCTTTTGTGCGGGAACTGAGTCGCTATCAAATGATGACCGAAAACGACATGGCCAAGATACGCGAAGCCTGTACACACTATGTTGCTGCGTGGCGTGCAAGTCATGTGGACCTGGACGCTTACCGGAGTATGTTTGATGCCGTCCTGGCATCCAACTCGTGAGGGGCCCTGGTGCGTCATATTGGTGCTTGGACCCCGGTGGAGATTTCTTCGGTGGTTCCTGGGGTGAGATTGTCGGAGAGTGACCGAATGTGTCCGGGGAGCGGTGGCGGAGGCTGTTTAAGGGGTTGGTCTGAGTAAGTGCGACTTCTTATTGTTAGCCAGTATTTCTGGCCGGAGAATTTTCGGATCAATGATTTGGCACGCGAGTTTCAACGGCGCGGTCATGTCGTAACGGTCCTCACGGGTTTGCCGAATTACCCGGCGGGGACTTTCTCTTCAGGGTATGGTTTCGGCGGACCCTATCGGGAATGCTACGAAGGGGTAGAGGTAATCCGGTGTCCTTTGTTTCCCCGCGGCAGTGCGACCGGAGTGCGCCTGGCGCTCAACTACCTATCTTTTGCGGTAATGGCAACGCTCAGGGGGGGGCTGAGCTGCCGAAAGAATTACGATGTGATTTTTGTCCATGAGCCATCTCCAATGACGGTGGGGTTCCCCGCTCTTGCGCTAAAAGCTCTGACACGAGCCCCAATATTGTTCTGGGTGCTGGATTTATGGCCTGAGAGCGTTTCGGCCACGCAAGCGATTCGGTCGTCGCGCGCGCTGCAGTGGATCGAGCGTATGGTGCGGTTCATCTATCGGCATTGCGATCGGATCCTTGTGCAATCACGAGCCTTTGTATCTCATGTCGAACAACAGCGTGTTCCTTCGGGGAAAATCCTGTATTTCCCGAGCTGGGCGGAAGCTCTCTATGAGACTGCCGTCGGTCGATTGCCTGTGCCGGAGAGTGTCCATTTTCCGGAAGGGTTTCGAGTGATGTTCGCCGGGAATGTGGGGGCGGCGCAGGATTTTGAGACGATCATTGCGGCGGCGGAACGGGTGAAATCGAGAGCGGATATTCACTGGATTATTGTCGGCGATGGACGCATGTTGAGCTGGGCTCAGGCTGAAGTGGAACGACGGCAGTTAGCCGGCACCGTACATTTTCTTGGCAGGCATCCGCTTGAAACCATGCCGGCGTTTTTTGCGCAGGCCGATGCCATGTTGGTGACTCTCCGGCGTGAGCCCATTTTTGCTTTGACAATTCCCGGGAAGGTGCAGTCCTATCTGGCTTCGGGGCGTCCGATTATTGCCGCACTTGACGGGGAAGGGGCTCGGATTATTCGAGAGGCGGGAGCAGGCCTCGTCTGTTCAGCCGAGCAGCCGGAGGCTTTGGCCGATGCTGTGCTGAGAATGGCGGAGACTCCACGCGAAGCCAGGGAACTGATGGGCCGTCGCGGAGCGGAATACTACGCCGCGCATTTTGACCGGTCCATGCTGTTCGACCAGCTTGAAAAATGGATGCAGGAGTTAGTCGAAAGGCAAGGGAACATACGGGCGTCGGCTGCATCCGAATCGGCCTTGTCGAGTGAAAGGGGAAGACCTTCATGAGCGATGTGTTGAAGGGGAAAACGGTGTTGATTACCGGAGGGACCGGATCATTTGGTCGGGCATTTGTGGATATCCTCCGGCCTCGTGAGGTGAAAGAAATCCGCATTTTCAGTCGCGATGAATTGAAGCAAGAAATGATGCGGATAGAGCTGAACGAACCGCGCCTCAAATTTCATATCGGCGACGTCAGGAGCCGCGAGAGTGTGGATGCGGTCATGCAAGGCGTGGACTTTGTCTTCCATGCCGCGGCCCTGAAGCAAGTGCCGTCCTGTGATTTTTTCCCTATGCAGGCTGTCTACACCAATGTCATCGGCAGCCACAATGTGGTTGATTCTGCCATCAAGCACGGGGCGACAAAGGTCATCTGTCTGAGCACGGACAAGGCGGTGTATCCGATCAATGCGATGGGTATGACGAAGGCCTTGATGGAAAAGGTGGCTCAGGCTGCCGCGCGCACGACCGGTCCCGGCGCTACCGTGGTGAGTACGGTGCGGTATGGGAATGTGATGTACTCGCGTGGCTCGGTCATTCCGCTCTTTGTCCAACAGATCAAGGCGCAACAGGCGCTGACCATCACCGAGCCAGGCATGACGCGGTTTTTGCTTCCGCTATCGGAGGCCGTGGATCTCGTTCTCTTTGCATTTGAGCATGGACGCCAGGGAGATATTCTAATTCGTAAAGCGCCTGCCTGTACGGTGGCCGACTTGGCCGCGGCCATGAAAGCGGTATTTCAGTCCACGGTTCCTGTGAAAGTGATCGGCGTTCGTCATGGTGAAAAACTCTATGAAACGCTGGCGACCCGTGAGGAGTTGCGTCGGGCCGACGACATGAAAGAGTATTACCGGGTTGCCATGGATTCGCGGGATCTCAACTATAGCAAGTATTTTACGGAAGGTGATTTACAGGAGGCCGAAGTGGATGACTACACGTCCCATAATACACAACGGTTGACCGTGAAGGAGGTCGAGGTGTTGCTGCGCACGCTGCCGGAAATCCGGCAGGCGCTGACAGGGCGATGACCTGGCTCCGCGTGGTTCCCGTAGTTCCTTCCTCGGGTAGGATTTCTTTATGACAACGATAGCAATTACAGGAGCGGCTGGATTTCTCGGTTGGCATCTACGAGTACATTGCCACGCCAAACCTGAGATCAAGATTCTTCAAGTTGATCGGGAAGGTTTTCGCGATCCCGCCCGTTTCCAAGAAGTGATCCGGCAAGCCGATGCGGTTGTCCATCTGGCAGGCCTGAATCGCGGCAATGATCAGGACATCGAGCGTGTCAACCTCGAGCTCACTAATCAGCTTATTACCGCCTGTAGGCAAACGGGGGCGCGACCTCATGTGCTCCTGGCAAATTCAACCCATCAGGAGCGGGATACGGCCTATGGGCGATCCAAACAGAAAAGCGCCGCCCTGCTGGGGGCTTGGGCATCAGAAATCGGAGCCGTTTTTACAGACCTTGTGATTCCCAATGTATATGGAGAGGGAGGGCGCCCGTTTTACAATTCCGTCGTGGCCACATTTTGCCACCAGCTTGCCTCGGGAGAGGAGCCGAAGATCATTCAAGATGGGCAGCTCGAGTTGATGCATGCTCAGAGAGTGTCACGTGCGCTCGTTGCGGCCATAGAGGGCCATGTATCCGGCCAGGTGCGGGTGGAGGGAGAGCGGCTGTCAGTGTCCGAATGCCTTTCGAAGTTGCAGGCGTTTGATCGGTGTTACCGGGCGCATCTTGTCCCCGACCTGAAAGCCGATCTGGATCTGGACCTGTTCAACACCTACCGATCGTTTCTCTATCCGCGTCATTATCCGGTGACGCTCCAATTGCACAGCGATGCCAGGGGGCATCTGTTCGAGGCGGTCAAGAGTCTGCATGGTGGGCAGTGCTTCATCTCGACAACGAAGCCCGGTATCACCAGAGGCAACCACTACCACGCCAGGAAGTTCGAACGGTTCTTAGTCCTGGGCGGGGATGCGGTCATTCGAATTCGGAAACTGTTGACGAGGGATATCGTGGAATTCAAGGTATCGGGAACTGTTCCGCAGTATATCGATATGCCGACGTTCTGTACCCATGACATTACCAATACAGGCCAGGCGGAGCTCACGACGTTGTTCTGGGCCCACGAGATCTTCGATCCACAACGATCCGATACGATTCGGGAGCCTGTAGACTTATGAAAAAGCTGAAAGTGATGACAGTGGTGGGTACTCGCCCTGAGATCATTCGATTGTCACGAGTCTTGACCGCCCTTGACCGCTATACTAATCATTGTCTGGTGCATACTGGCCAGAACTACGATTATGAGCTGAACGAAATCTTCTTCAAGGAGCTGGAGCTTCGGAGACCAGACTATGTCTTGGGGGCTGCCGGGCAATCGGTTGCGGAAACGATCGGAACCATTCTGATCAAGATCGATCCGATCCTGGCCAAGGAGCAACCCGATGCGCTGTTGGTGCTGGGCGATACCAATAGCTGTCTGGCCGTCATTGTCGCCAAGCGCCGGAAGATCCCGGTGTTTCATATGGAAGCGGGCAATCGATGCTTCGATCAACGCGTTCCGGAGGAGTTGAACCGGAAGATCGTCGACCATCTGAGCGATATCAATATGACCTACAGCGAGTTGGCTCGTGAGTATTTGCTGAGGGAGGGGGTAGCTCCGGAACGTGCAATCAAAACCGGCAGCCCGATGTATGAAGTGTTGTCGCATTATCAGGGAAAGATCCGCCGGTCGAAGGTGCTGAAAGCGCTCCGTCTTTCACCGAACAAGTACTTTGTTGTGAGTGCTCACCGAGAAGAAAATGTCGATTCGCCGGCGCAGTTCAAAAGGCTCGTCGACTTGCTCAAGGCTCTCGCCGAGACGTTCGGGCATCGGGTTATCTGCTCCACGCACCCGCGTACGCGGGTGCGTATGGAATCAGAGAAGGTGAAATTGCCGACATTGGTGGAACTCCACAAGCCCTTCGGACTATTTGATTATGTCCATTTGGAGACGCAGGCACGTGCGGTCTTATCGGATAGCGGGACGATCACCGAAGAGTCCTCGATTCTTAACTTCCCTGCGGTGAATATCCGTGAGGCTCACGAGCGGCCGGAAGGCATGGAAGAAGGCGCGGTGATGATGACGGGGCTTGATAGGGAAAGAGTGCTTCAGGCCTTGTTGATTTTGGAAGCTCAGCCTCGTGGAGATAAACGCGGGTTGCGGATCGTCCGGGATTACGATGTGCCGAACGTGTCTGAGAAAGTGGTCCGCATTATTCTGAGCTATACGGATTACGTGAATCGACTTGTCTGGCACAAGTGATCCGGTATCTGGCAGACTGTGGCTGACCGAATTCTGGTAACGGGAGCGAACGGGTTTGTGGGGACGGCCCTCTGCCGCTGCCTGCAGGAAGCCGGGTTCCTGGTGAGGGGGGCGGTTCGAGATCGGGCGAAGCTGCCGCAGAGCGTGGTCTCAGATTCCAACGGCCTGGAGCGGGTGGTGCTGCACGACCGATCCGGTGCGGACGAGACAAACCATGCGCTGCAGGCCGTGCAGGTAGTGGTTCACTTGGCGGCTCGAGTCCATGTGATGACCGACGATGCGGCTGATCCGCTCTGCGAGTTTCGGCGGGTCAACACAGACTGGACGGAGCGGCTGGCGCGAGCCGCTGCATCGCGAGGTGTCCGTCGGTTTGTGTACTTGAGTTCGATCAAGGTCAACGGCGAACAGAGCCTCTTCCCGTTTACCGAACAGGATCTCCCGAATCCACAGGACCCCTACGGAGTTTCGAAGTGGGAGTCAGAACAGGCTCTTGCGAGAGTATCGACGCAGACAGGGCTGGAGATCGTCGTTGTCCGGTCACCGCTTGTATATGGACCCGGTGTCGGAGGGAACTTTTTACAATTGCTGAAAGTTCTGCGTCGGGGTGTGCCACTACCCCTGGCCAGTATTCAAAATCAGCGCAGTCTTATCTATCGTGGGAATTTAGTCGATGCGCTAGTCTGTTGTGCGCAGGACATACGGGCTGCCGGTCACACCTATCTGGCCAGTGACGGGGAGGATCTTTCCACTGCTGAATTGATCCGGCGGCTTGGCAAGGCGCTCGGGGTATCTGTACGTCTGTGGCCGTTGCCGGTATTCCTCCTTCGCTTCCTGGGAAAGATCTTGGGAAAGCAGGCTGTCATCGATCGGCTGCTCGGTTCGCTGCAGGTCAACTCGTCAAAGATCAGGCAGGAGTTGGACTGGCAGCCTCCTTTCTCAGTAGACCAGGGACTTACTGAGACAGCGGCCTGGTATACTCGGGGGCCTGCTGTGAACTCCCTCAGGTCGGCCTGACCCGATGTTGCCGTGTTATCTATACCGATCTCATGAGTAATGCAGTTCCTTTTTGCCTTCTTATTTCTCCCTTGATTGCGTTTGGGATCACCTGGATCGTGATTATGGGGCTGCTTCGCCATTTTGCCGGTCATCTTCTCGACCATCCCAATGAACGATCACTCCATGAACGACCTGTTCCGAGAACGGGAGGTATCGGTGTCACGGCTGGTATCGCCGTGAGCATGTCGCTGGTTTCTCCTGTTGCGTGGTGGCCGCTATGGATCGGGGCAGTGCTGCTGGTGGCGATTTCTTTTCTGGATGATCTCGGGAACCTTCCGATCGTCTCCCGACTGGTCATACATTTCGTTGCGGCGACCGGATTCGTGTGGGGGGTGCTTTTGTGGCAGATTGGATTGGGTTGGTCCGTTGTTGCGGTGATTGCTATCGTGTGGATGATCAACCTCTATAATTTCATGGATGGGATGGACGGGCTTGCCGGCGGTATGTCGTTGATAGGGTTTAGCTTCCTATCGGTTGTGGCGTGGCTTGGCGGAAGTAACTTGCTTGCACTTGTGAGCGCTTCGATTGCCGCTGCATCAGGAGCATTCTTACTCTTCAATTTTTATCCAGCCAGGATGTTTCTTGGGGATGCGGGTTCGACGACGTTAGGTTTTCTTGCAGCCGGGCTGGGCCTCATTGGATGGAGAGACGGAGTCTGGTCAATCTGGTTCCCTGTTCTCGTCTTTTCACCGTTCATTATGGATGCATCTCTGACATTGGGGAAGCGGATTTTCCGCGGCGAGCGATTCTGGCGAGCCCACCGCGAGCACTGTTATCAGCGGCTGGTGCTGAGCGGGTGGAGCCATCGAAAGACCGCGTTGGCGGAGTACGGTCTCATGTGTGTGTGCGGTGCCGGGGCATTGGCGTTTCAATGGGCCGCCCCCGATATTCAAATTGCAATTTTGGGAGGTTGGATTCTGCTGGCTGCGGGTCTTGCCCTAGCCGTGTCCCTGGCCGAGCGGCGAGGTGTACCACGTGAAGGTTGAAGGGACGAGGCCTCCGTTCGTCATATGCCCGGTGTGCATCGGGGCACACGGTTTGTTGGTGTGTGGTCGGGTATGACTGAACGGGAGTGTCACCGGAACGAGCCGGGGCTTGATGGGATACTCGTCATCAACCCCAGAGATTTTGTAGATCGCCGGCGGAGTATCGAACGGCAGCTTCAGAGCCTCGATCTGAAATATGAATTTATCCATTCGTACGATGCCGGCGATTGGGATGCAACCATTGCGAGCCGATACTTTACGGACTCACTCCTGAGTCCCGGGCAACAGTCCTGTGCGTTGAAGCATCTCCAGGCATTGCGCCTGATCGTCGAGCGTAATTGGCAGCGGGCGCTGGTTTTGGAAGATGATGCGCTCCTCGCCGGGCAATTTGTTCCTCGGCTCCAGGCGGCGCTCAAAGAATCTTCGTCCATCGCTTCTCCGCATGTGCTGTTCATCGGCAGCGGGGGGAATCTCTATACGCCTCGGCGCCTGAAGGTCCCGGGCCGGCATTTGTATAAGTCCACTCGCGGACGGTTGGGAGAGGCCTATGTATTGGGGAGCCAGGCGGCCCGTTTACGGATAGGGTGGATCGAACAGCGCGGGATTATCTTTCCCATCGACAACCTCTTCGAGCGGATCGATCGGGAACTCGGGATCGCCATGTATTGGCTCGAACCTCCTATTGTGGAACAGGGCAGCAAGAATGGGCACTTTCGCTCCGTCCTAGAGCCGGCCCCTCCCAACTTTGTCCGGCGGGTGACGTCCGTATTCCAGAAAATCCGCCGAAAGTATCTCTACTAGTTCTTTTTAAAATATGGCAGTCATTTCCTCTCAACGACTCATCGATCTGGGGCGGCTTGCGGCCATCATTGCCTGCGTAGGGCTCTTGTATTCACCCTCGGTGGGCACGATCGGCCTGGTCCTAGCTTATGTGGCGTTCCTTGCGAGTGGTCAGGCTATTGACCGTTTCAGGCAAGTGCTGAATCGGCCATCAAGTCATTGGGCGATTGCCTTTCTCGGGATTGTCCTGACAGGGGTGTTGTATGCCTCGGTTCCTTGGTCTGAGCGATGGATCGATGTGTTCAAGTGGCGTACCATTTTCTGGATGTTTCTAACGCTAGCCATATTTGATGAGGCTCGTTGGAGGGATCGGCTGTTGGCTACGTTCCTCATTGGAACCGTCGTGGGGGTTGCCGGTTCGTTTGCAGCCGCTACTGGTTTAGTGACTCTCTGGCGTGGCCCCGCCGATCTGCTGCGGAACTATGGCACGCAAGGGATGGCCTTTGCCTGCGCTGCTTTGATTTGTGCCTGGACGGTATTGGAACAGAAGAGCCTTGGTCTAGCCCCTTGGGTCTGGCTCATACTTGGAGTTTTCTTCGTCACGAACATTGTATTTATTACGGATTCGAGAAGTGCGTACGTTGTTTTGGGGCTGGGTCTTAGTCTCCTCCTGTCGTGGCGGGCGTCGTGGAAGCATCGGGTACTCATTCTCGTCGGACTCTTCGTGGCTGCTGGCTTGGCTTTTGCTGTCTCTCCTAAAGTTCAGGGAAAAATGAGCAAGGCCATAACAGAATGGACCCATGAGTCTGACTTGGAAAGCCATACAGGATTCGGTGCCAGGCGTGTGTTCTATGCCAACACGCTTGAAATCATCGGCGAGCATTGGGTATTTGGTGTTGGAACGGGAGGATTCCCTCAAGCGTATCGTGAGCATATCGCCGGTAAGTATCCTCCCGAGGATTGGCGGGCCGAGCCGACGGGAGACTCGCACAATCAGTATTTGGCCGTTTTTGTTGAGCACGGGATCGTCGGCATTCTGGTTTTTATAGGGTGGTTATTTGCATTGGGTTTTGATCGTGACGGTCCTCAAGCCTACCGGGGGTTGGCTGTCGCTATCCTTGCCGGATGGTGCGTGACGAGTCTCTTCAGCTCACATTTCAGAACGTTCGCGGAGGGACATCTCCTGGCAACATTCTTGGGAGTCCTCTTGGCAGTGCCACGCTCAACGGCCGAGGGGCTGGAGAAGGGGAAGGTGATCGGTGATGCGGGAAGAGCGAGATAGGCGAGACTTGCGAGATTTGTTGGAAATACGGGATATGGCAGCAGACGAGTCACGCCTTTCGCGTCAGTCCTGCTTGTCTCGCAAACCAGATAGGCCAGTGTAGCATGCAGAAAATATCCGCCTACATCATTGCCTATAACGAAGCCGGGAAAATTGCCTCTACGATCAAGAGCGTGCTGTGGGCGGACGAGATCGTCTTGGCGGATTCCGCCAGCACAGACGGAACGGATCGGATCGCGGCGGAGATGGGGGCGCGGGTCGTTCAGATTCCGTTCGAAGGATTCGGCCATCTGCGCAACCGCGCCATCGCCGCGTGCACGCACGAGTGGATTCTGAGCATCGACACCGATGAGCAGTGCACGCCGGAAGTCCGCGATGAAATCCTCGCCTTGCTGGCCGGATCCCCTGCGCATGGTGCGTACCTCGTGCCCCGGCGGAATTATTTCATGGGGCAATGGGTGGCGCATTCCGGCTGGTATCCGAATTTCAGGCAACCCCAGTTCTTCCGCAAAGGCGCGATGACCTATGTGGAGTCCCCCGTTCATGAAGGCTATGAATTGCTGACTCCCAAGCCCGTGGGGCGGTTGAAGCATGCCATCTGGCAGGTTCCGTTCAGAAACTTCGAAGAAGTACTCAAGAAGGCGAACCGCTATTCCACCCTCGGGGTGTTGAAGATTGCAGACAAGCGCGTGTCGATGGGGCAGGCTCTGGCGCATGGGGTCTGGTCTTTCATCAAACATTATGTGTTCAAGAAGGGATTCCTGGACGGCTGGCCTGGATTCGTGATCGCGTTCGGGAATTTCGAGGGTACGTTTTATCGGTATGCCAAGCGATATGAAGCGCAAGAACATTGGCCGCTCCCTACGCAGGCTCCGCTGCGCCGGCCCGGCGGATCGCCATCGGCATGAAGACCGCCGTCATTGTCACGACCTATAATCGCCCCGATGCCCTGGGCGCCGTCTTGGCGGGATTTGAGGCGCAGACCGATCAGGACTTTGAGCTGGTGGTGGCCGATGACGGGTCGACGTCCGAGACCGCTGCGGTCATTCAAGGTTTTCAGCGTCGGAGCAAAGGCTCGGTTCGGCATGTGTGGCAGGAGGATCGAGGCTTTCGTGCCGCCGCCATTCGGAATCGAGCGGTCGCCGCCACGACAGCGGACTATATTATCTTTACCGACGGGGATTGCATTCCGTCCCGGCTGTTTGTAGGGGCGCACAAGCGCCTGGCGGAGCCGGGATATTTTCTCGGCGCGAATCGAGTGCTGTTGTCTGCCGGGTGTACGCAGCGCGTCCTGCGCGAGCATCTTCCGGCTCATCAGTGGTCCTGGGTGCAGTGGGCCCGCTCCTGGGCCCGCCGCGATATCAACCGCCTCTTGCCGCTCCTGGTATTGCCGGACGGCGTGTTGCGTAAGTGGGCCCCAAACCGATGGGAAGGGATGAAGACCTGCAATCTGTCAGCCTGGCGGAACGATCTCTTGCGCGTGAACGGTTTGGATGAGGCGTATGAAGGCTGGGGGTTGGAGGATTCTGACCTGGTCATTCGACTGTTGCGGAGCGGGGTCAAGCACAAGTCAGCGCGCTATGCCGCGCCGGTGTTTCATTTGTGGCATCAAGAGCAGGCGAGAAGTCGGCTGGAGGAGAACCGGACGCGACTGGATCAGGTCCTGCGAACCAAGGACACGGAAGCGGTTGTCGGGATCAGCCGATATCTGATGGGAGCAAAATGAGCGGTAGCGATGGCGGCAACGGCGGTCTGATTGACAGCGGGCGGTTGATCGAGTGTTGCCCGGTCGGGTGCTCGGACACGTTGGCCGAAACAACGATTGTGTTGCCGGAAGGGCCGTTGCGACGCTGTCAGGCGTGCGGCCAGCTCGTCAGTCAGATTACAGCAACAGCTTATGCCAGCTCGATGAAAGAGTTCGATACGCCGAGAGGGACGCTCCCGACTCTGCGCACACAGCGCCGGCACGATGCTCGGGCTGCCAAGTTGTTTGGGACGGTGCGCGCGCTCATTCGCTCCGAGTCGGGGAGGGGTGCCAGGCTGCTCGATATCGGCTGTTCCAGCGGGGCGTTGCTTCAAAGCGCGGTGACGCAGGGGTTCGATGCCGAAGGGGTCGAGCCTGCGGCGCAAGCGGCGGAGTTTGCCAAGAGCACCGGATTGAAAGTCTTTCACGGGTATCTTGAGGAGGCACGCTTTCCCGCATCGAGCTTCGATGCGGTGACCCTGATGGAGGTCATCGAACATCTTCCGGATCCCAGTGCGCTGTTGAGAGAGGTGTGGCGGATACTCAAGCCAAACGGAGTGCTCGTGGTGGGAACGGGCAATGGCGCGAGTTGGACGGTTCGGTTGGTTGGCGCCCGCTGGGGATATTTTCAGGTGGCGGAGCACGGCGGCCATATCAGCTTTTTTAATCCGAGCTCGCTGGCTAAACTGGCGCGGCGGTGCGGATTTGATGTCGAGCGGAGCGAAACCCGGCGGGTCTCTCTGGCAGAGCGGAAGGAGGCCGGTTATGTATCGTATCGTCTGCTCAGAATCGCAACAGAAATTCTGGCGATGCCGGCTCGCCTGTTCGGCAAAGGGCATGACATGCTGGTGTTCCTTCGAAAGTGTCCGGTGTAGAGGGTGTCATTGGTAACCCTCCGTCCAAGACTCAAGATTGCGGTGCTGATCAAACGGTTTCTGCGCACCGGGGGCGCGGAAAAGTATGCCATGGAGGTCGTGCGGCGCTTGGCGTCAGATCACGAGATGCATGTGTTCGCGCAGGAGTGGTCGTTTGCCGGGCCTGAACCTATTACGTTTCACAAGATCCCCAGAGTGTCTCGCAAACCGGCCTGGTTGAATCAGCTGTTGTTCTCCTTTTGTTGTCGCAGGGCGGTCGTGCAGGGGTTTGATGTGGTGCATTCGTTTGAAAAGGTTTCAACCTTCGATGTGATGACGGTGCAATCGCCGTGTTTCAAGTCTTCCGGTATCGCAGCAGAGAGACCGTGGAAACGGATGCTGGGCTGGATGAGGATGGCGGTGAGTCCCCGGAAGCTTGCTTGGTTGTGGCTGGAGCGGAAACAGTTTGCTGACGATCCGGCGCGAGTCGTGATCGCCGTGTCGGATCAGGTAAAGCGAAATGTTCAATCGCAGTATTCCCTTTCTGATGAGCGGTTCAGACTGGCCTATACCGGAGTCGAGGTGTCACCTGCGACCGTGGATATTTCGAAGCATGACCGGGATGAGCTTCGAGCTCGATGGGATATCGGGATCCATGACCTGGTTGTCTTGTTTGTCGGGACGGAGTTCAAAAGGAAGGGGTTGGATGCGCTCCTGCAAGGTTTTGCCAAGGTGCCGCGCGCGCAATTCAAGTTGCTCATTGCCGGTGGCGGAGGGGAGCGAATCGAGTCCTACAAGAAGCTGGTCGATAGCTTGCATCTGGGTTCCGAAGTTCGGTTTTTGGGATTGGTCGACAGTATTGATCGGATCTACTCCATCGCTGATATGTATGTTCTGCCAACCCTGGCTGACCCCTGTCCGCTTGCCCCGCTTGAAGCCATGGCGGCTGGGGTTGCCACGGTCATGAGCTCATCGACGTATAATGGAACTGCCGAATTGATTCGACAGGGAGAAGCGGTGATTCTCTCGAACCCTCAGGACCCGGAGGAGATCGCGGCGGCCCTGCTCAAACTCATGGACCCTCATGTCCGACAGCAGGTGGCGGAGAAGGGACAGCAATTAGTGCGGCAACTCACCTGGAACAAGACCGCTGCCGTGACAGCGGCTGCCTACCAAGACATCATGCAGTCGAGGTCTTTGGCTAGGCAGATCGTCCAAGGAGCTTGAGGGGGCTTACGGCTGTGTGGCAGCGATCCAGTAAAAGGTGGCGGTGAACAAGGCGTATGAAAGCGTGCTGGTGGTGTGCACCAGGCGAATCGGCGACGTGTTACTGGCCACGCCGGTTATCCGCTCGCTGAAGGCCGCTGCGCCTCATGCTGCGATCGACATGCTGGTGTTCAGCGGGACGGAGGACGTTGTCGCCGCCAATCCAGATATCCGCCGAGTGTGGACCATACCCACGAGAGCTTCTGTCCGGGAGTCGTTGACGCTGCTGTCGAAGATTTGGCGCCGTTACGATCTTGCCTTGTCAGTTTTGCCTGGTGACCGACCGGTGTTCTATGCCTGGGCGGCCGGCCGGCGTTCTGTGGCGACCGTCACTCCTGGGCGGAAGTCCTGGTGGAAGCGGTTGTTGCTTGATGCCCAGGAATCATTCGACAATTACGATGCGCATACGGTGTCCATGAATCTGCGCTTACTCACGTTGCTCGGAGTGCCCGCGATTGCGACCCCGGTTGTGACCTGGGCTGCTGAAGATGAGGTGGCTGCGCGAGCGGTGTTTCCGGGTATGGAGGGAAGCGAGCGCTACGCCGTTCTTCATGTGACGCCCAAGTTTGTCTATAAGGCCTGGACTGTGTCTGGCTGGGCCATGCTGGGTCGATGGATCAGGGACTGTGGTCTAAAAGTCGTGGTGGTGGGAGGGACTTCCGCAGACGAGCGTGTTACAGTCGCCCGGATATTGGAAGGGCTCCCTTCCGACGTCATTAATCTGACGGGCCTGGTCACGTTGCGCGCGCTTGGGTCCATACTGAGCCGGGCGGCGCTCTATGTTGGGACGGATACCGCCGTGACACATATGGCTGCGGCGCTTGGCGTGCCGACCATTGCACTGTTCGGTCCCTCGAATCCGGTCAAGTGGGGGCCGTGGCCGAACGATTGGCCTGCCGATTCCCCAAGCCCTTGGAAGAAGGCAGGGTCCCAACGACAAGGCAATGTCTACGTGCTGCAGGGAGAAGGCGATTGCGTGCCATGCCTTCACGAAGGCTGCGGGCGTCACGTCAGTAGTGTGAGCGACTGTCTGCAGCAGCTATTGATAGGTCGGGTGATTGAGGCAGCAATGCTTATGCTGGCCCAACAGGAAACCCGTCCGTGGCAGCAAGTATAAAATGAGGGTGTAAGGAGTAGCGTGAGGCGTACTGCGACGCGGGTTTTTCATGCAATTGCGGCGAAGTATGGCCAGCTTGTGCTGCGCTTTAGGTCGATTCTTGTCGTCTCGACCCATCTTGGCCTAATTGTCGCGGCGCATCTCACGGCCTTCCTCCTCCGTTTTGAAGGGAACATTCAGCCACCTTTTGACGTGATCATGTGGCGATATCTCCCTGCTGTTCTTCTGATTTATTGGGGCGGTCTCTGGGTGTTCGGGATTCAGCGCGGATTGTGGCGTTATGTTGGGCTCCATGACTTGGGACGGATATTTTGGGCGACGCTGACAGGATCTGTCGCCTTCTTTGTAATATTTCATGTGGGGTTTGGATGGGCTGAGTATCCACGTTCGATAATCATTTTGACCGGCCTCTTGAGTGGATTCTATATTGCCGGGATTCGACTTGCGGTACGCTGGTTTCGGGAGTGGCTTCAAATCGTGGCGCCGACGGCTCGGCGGGTCCTTATTGTGGGAGCTGGGCATGCCGGAGAACTGTTGGCCAGAGATATGTTGTCAGACCCCAGCTTCAACAGCCGTCCGGTGGGATTCATCGACGATGATCCCGTGAAGCGAAAGATGAAGATTCACGGGGTGCCCGTGGTCGGGACGATCGTTGACATCAAGCGGGCTGCGGATCGGCTGGAAGTCCACGAGATTATTGTGGCCCTGCCGTCTGCCGGGACCGGCACCAAGCAGAAGATTCTCGCTGCGTCTGAAGGCTGTACGGCGCCGATCAAGATCCTGCCGAATATGAAGCAGCTCTTAGGCGATCCGGTATCGCTCCAGCAAGTGCGACCGATGAGTCTGGAAGATCTGCTCCAGCGCGAACCGATTCAGACCGACCGGCAGGAATTGCATCCGCTGATCGCGGGTAAGACGGTGTTAGTAACAGGGGCGGGAGGATCGATCGGATCCGAGTTGTGCCGCCAGATCGCATCGTACCGGCCGGAATCCTTGGTGTTGTTTGAACGTTATGAAAACTCCCTTCATGCGTTGCTGTTAGAGCTGCGTGCGACATTTCCTGCGGTCGGTGTTCTTCCTATCATCGGCGATGTCACGGTTCCTGAACGGGTGGCCGAAGTGTTTCGTCAGACGGGTCCTGACCTCGTTTTTCATGCGGCGGCCCACAAACATGTGCCGTTGATGGAGCTGAATCCGAAGGAGGCAGTTCGGAATAATGTGCTGGGCACCCGTATCGTCGCTGAAGCGGCGTTGGCGGCGGGGGTCGATCGGTTCGTGTTGATCTCAACGGACAAAGCCGTCAATCCCACGAGTGTGATGGGTGTGACCAAGCGCATAGCGGAGCAGGTCATTCAGGGATTTAATCACCGCGGTCGGACCAAATATACCGTGGTCCGCTTCGGGAATGTCTTGGGGAGTAACGGCAGTGTCGTGCCCTTGTTTACGGAGCAGATTCGCAAAGGCGGCCCGATTACGGTGACGGATCCGGAGATCAAACGATTCTTCATGACGATTCCTGAAGCCGTTCAGCTGGTGCTGCAAGCGAGTGTGATCGGGCAAGGCGGGGATGTGTTTGTGCTTGATATGGGTGAGCAGATCAAGATTGTGGATTTGGCCCGGAACATGATCGTGCTTTCCGGCTTGGTGCCGGGGAAGGACATCGAAATCCAGTTCACCGGGTTGCGCCCGGGGGAGAAGCTGTACGAGGAGCTGTTTGATGAAAGTGAACAGACCGAATCAACGGCCCATGAAAAGATCAATCGTGCGGTCAGCCCGCTCCCGCAGGCCGATCTCGACCGCTGGCTGGATCAGCTTGGAACGAATCTCCTGCAGTGGAATGAAGATGACCTCCTGCTGCAACTCCGGCAACGGATTCCGAGTTTCACGCCGTCGGTTCCTCAACGGGTGTCCTGACCAGGTGCCTTCCCCGCCTCCATCGTTGAATACAAATCTGGTAGGAAAAACAGCCTCTTCCCTCTATAGTTCTAACGGGTATCAACCGATATAAACGAGGCAGAGGCGGCGAAGATGGCTCAGATGGGGAGGGGTTGATTGTGAAAGGTGTTGTGCTGGCAGGCGGGCTGGGGACCCGGCTCATGCCCCTCACGAAAGTTACGAATAAGCATCTTCTGCCGATTTACGACCGGCCAATGATCTATTACCCGATCCAGGCGTTGGTCAATGCAGGGATTCGAGACATCATGCTCGTCACCGGTGGAAACAATGCCGGCGATTTTCTCAGGCTTTTGGGGAATGGCAAGGAATTCGGGCTGAGACACCTGAACTATACCTATCAGGAAGGGGAAGGCGGGATTGCCGATGCGCTTCGGCTGGCGGAACATTTCGCGGACGGCGAGGCGATCTGCGTGATCTTGGGCGACAATATTATTGAAGGCAATATCGCCCGTGCCGCCGAGGCGTTTCGGCAGCAGAAGATCGGGGCGAAGATTCTCCTGAAGGAAGTGAAAGACCCGCAGCGGTTCGGTGTGCCGGTGTTGGACGGCGAGCGTGTGCTGAAGATCGAAGAAAAGCCGGCCTATCCCAGATCGGCCTATGCGGTGACAGGGCTGTATTTCTATGATGCACAGGTATTCGACATTATCAAAACGCTGAAACCGTCTGGGCGAGGCGAATTGGAAATTACCGACGTCAACAATGCCTACATCAACGCAGGTACGCTGACGTGGGATCTGCTTGAGGGCTGGTGGACCGATGCCGGCACCATTGAGTCTCTTCATCTCGCCAATCAATTGGTTAGTCAGACCGGGGCGAATAAGCTCGAGGACTGAATGAAGATCCTCCTCACCGGCGGCGCCGGATTTATCGGATCCCATCTCGTTCGCCGATTGCTGGCCAGGCCTGAGCATCAGGTCATCAATCTCGATGCCCTGCGGTATTCCGGCAATCTGGCCAACCTCGAATCTGTGCAGCAGCATCCCCGCTACCGGTTTGTCCAGGGGGATATCTGCGATCAGCCGCTGGTGGAATCGGTGATCCGGGAGCATCAGATCGACGGGGTTATCAATTGCGCTGCGGAAACGCACGTCGATCGATCTATTCTCGATCCGGGCAGCTTTGCGCGGACCGATGTCGTGGGGACGGGCGTGTTACTGGAAGCGGCCCGCCAGGCAGGGGTCCGCCGATTTCTCCAAGTCAGTACTGATGAAGTGTATGGCAGTGTCGAAACCGGGACATCGCGTGAAACCGATCGACTGGCGCCTCGCAGCCCCTACTCCGCGAGCAAGGCGGGCGGGGAGTTGCTGGCCCTCAGCTATGGGACAACCTACCAGTTCCCCGTGGTCGTGACCAGGGGAAGCAATACCTATGGTTCTCACCAGTACCCGGAGAAATTCATTCCTCTGTTTGTCACCAATGCGATCGATGCACAGCTCCTTCCGCTCTATGGCGATGGCCGTCAGTGCCGCGACTGGCTTGCTGTCGAGGACCACTGTGCGGGGATCGAGCACGTCTTCCTGCACGGAGAGCCCGGGACGGCCTACAACATCGGCGGGGGGAATGAGCGCGAGAATCTCACGGTTGCTGAGATGATTCTCGACTCTCTGGG
Organism: Nitrospira sp.; assembly: GCA_030692565.1. Classification (NCBI taxonomy): domain Bacteria; kingdom Pseudomonadati; phylum Nitrospirota; class Nitrospiria; order Nitrospirales; family Nitrospiraceae; genus Nitrospira; species Nitrospira sp. Next base: position 12,537 of record JAUYAO010000044.1, on the reverse strand, counting down.
GCAACCGAAGAGTTTATTGCGGTATGTCAGTGATCGCCCCGGCCATGATCGCCGGTATGCGGTTGATTGCAGCCGATTGCGGGAACTAGGCTGGAAGCCGGTCGTGTCGTTTGCTGATGGGCTCCGCGAAACGGTCCGGTGGTATCAAGCGCACGAATCCTGGTGGCGGCCGATCAAGTCGGGTGAGTTCAAGCGCTACTACGAAGAGCAGTATCGTCGTCGATTGGAAGAAGGGACGGTATGCGGGTCCTGATCACCGGTGCCAACGGACAATTGGGGTGCGAATTACGTCGGATATTCGCTTCCGAGACGGTCATCCTGAAAGATCTTCCTGATTTCGACCTCACTGGATCGCGGGTAGAAGAGGGTGTCGCAGAGGCAAGGCCAGATCTCATTATTCACGCCGGAGCCTATACCGATGTGGATGGGGCCGAGCGCGAACCCGATCGAGCGATGGCGATCAATGCGTACGGAACCGCGCAGGTGGCCCGGGCGGCAGCGCGAGTGGGCGCCCGGTTGCTGTACATCTCGACGGACTATGTCTTCCCCGGCACTCAGCGACACCCCTACAACGAAGAGGATGCGCCGGCTCCCATCAATGCCTATGGGCTGTCGAAATGGAGAGGTGAGCAAGCGGTGGCGGAGTCCGGGGCGGATGTTCTGATCGTTCGTACGGCATGGCTCTACGGCGCAATGGGGAAAAATTTCGTCAAGTCGATCATGCGTGCAGCTCAGACGCAATCCTCTCTGCGGGTAGTCGACGATCAACGAGGATCCCCCACTTCCGTTGAAGATCTGGCCGCAGTCATTCAGGCGATGGCGGCAGGATCGGTACGAGGTATTCTGCATGTGACCAACCGGGGAGATTGTACCTGGTACGAATTTGCCCGGGCGATTGTGGAGGAAATGAACCTCGAAATTTCAGTTCTTCCCATCTCGACGGCGGAAGCAGGACGACTGGCTCTGCGCCCCCCCTACTCGGTGCTCGGACAGCAGCGGTTAGCGCAGCTGGGTCTGGCGCCTCGGGACTGGCGTGCGGCTCTGAACCAGTTCGTCAAGGCTGAGCGGGCGTTGGTTTCGGTCCATCCGTAGGGTTGTTGGCTATCGTCTCTTTCTTTGTCCAATTCAATTTTCCTTTGTAACGAGCAGGTGAATCGGTAAGATGGTGCAGAAGGCTCCTGCCATCCGTAGCTTTTGCTAGGTGAGAGGACGTCCATGTCTGGAAACGAGAACACGATGAAAGAGAAGGCCCTTGAGCGGAGCCGGCTGGGCGAAGTTCGCCTGTTTGCTACGGATGTCGACGGAGTGTTGACAGATGCGGGCATGTACTATTCCGAATCTGGCGACGAGTGGAAAAAATTCAACACCCGCGACGGGATGGGGATCAAGCTGTTGCAAAAGGCCGGCTATGTGACGGCGATCGTCACGCAGGAACGAACGAAGATTGTAGCGCGGCGCGCTGAAAAGCTCGCGATTCCAGAGTTGCATCAGGGGGTGATGGATAAGCTCACGGTGATTCGCGAGATGGCGGGTCGCCACGGGTTGTCATTGAGCCAGGTCGCCTATATCGGTGACGATGTGAATGATCTTGAGGCGCTGCGCGCGGTCGGCTTCTCGGCCGCTCCGGCGGACGGTATGCCCATCGTGTGCGACGCCGTGCACTATGTGTGTCGGAAAAAAGGTGGGGAAGGGGCCGTGCGAGAAATTGCGGAGATGCTGCTCAGTGCGCGTGTGGATGTAGCGTGAATACGGTGTGTTGAGAAGAAGGGGATCGCTTATGAAGGCGCGAAAGCACAATCTGTATCCGGTGATCATGGCCGGGGGAAGCGGGACCAGGTTTTGGCCGCTGAGCCGGCAATTGTTTCCCAAACAATTGCTGAAAATCGGTGGAGAGCAGACGCTGATTCAACAGACCATGCAGCGGGTGCTGGGGTGTGCTCCGTCGACTCAGGTGCTCATTTCGACGAATGCGGCTCAGGCGGAATTGATTCGTGGACAGCTGGGCGACTGGAAGCATGATCTGAAAGACGGATTCGTTCTGGAGCCTGAAGGGCGGAACACCGCACCGGCGATTGCGCTGGCGGCGCTCGAAGTCGTGCGGCGCGATCCGGACGGACTGATGCTGGTGGTGCCGGCCGATCATGTGGTGTCCGGGCAAAGGGAATTTTCAGCCGCCGTGGGGTTGGCTTCGCAACTAGCGGATGCGGGCTATCTCGTGACATTCGGGATCAAACCGATCAGGCCGGAAACCGGCTATGGCTATATCAAGCCGAATAGACGAAAGCTTTTAGGTACGCGGGGAACGCTCAAAGGGTATCGCGTCGATAAATTCGTAGAGAAGCCGAACGCCGCCAAGGCCGCACAGTATCTCAAGGCAGGGCAGTACTATTGGAACAGTGGGATGTTTGTGTGGCGCGCCGCGACGATCCTCGAAGAAATTCGGACGCATCAGCCTGCGCTCGGCAAAGTCGTGGATCGCATCGCCCAACTGCAGGCCTCAGGCGCTCCCAAACAAACGATCGACGAAGTCTACCGATGGGCGACGTCTGTCTCCATCGATAACGGAGTCATGGAGCTCTCGTCCAAGGCGGCAGTCGTGCCAGTGAAATTCCGATGGTCTGATGTGGGGAGTTGGGGAAGTCTGGATGAAGTGGCCGAGAAGGACAAGGCTGGAAATGTGCTGGTCGGACGGGTCGTCGACTTCGAAAGCTCACGCTCGATTGTGTATGCCGATCGGCGGGTCGTCGCCACCATCGGGCTTGAGGACATGGTGGTGGTGGATACGCCCGATGCCACGCTGGTCTGCCCGAAGTCTCGCGCGCAGGATGTCAAAAAGGTGGTGGAGATACTCAAGCAGCAGAAGGCGCCGGAACATCTGGAGCATCTGACGGTCCATCGTCCGTGGGGATCCTACACGATTCTCGAAGAGGGAGCCGGCTTCAAGGTGAAGCGAGTGACGGTGAATCCAGGCGGGCGTCTCTCGCTGCAGTTGCATCATAAGCGGAGCGAGCATTGGGTCGTGATTGCGGGAACCGCACGGGTCACGAGAGGCGAAGAGGTGTTTGACCTCCAGGTCGGACAGAGCACCGCGATTCCCGTCGAGACAAAGCATCGGTTGGAGAATCCCGGCAAAGAGACCGTCCATATTATCGAAGTTCAGAATGGTCCGTATCTTGGGGAAGACGACATCGTGCGATTTAAAGATGATTACGGACGAACCGCAAATGCGTAGGAGATAGAGGAGCGGCTATGGGATTGTTTCGCGAATACGACTTGCGCGGCATCGTTGGGAAAGAACTGACCGTCGACATTGCCGAGCTGGTGGGGCGTGCGTATTGTACGCATGTGCGAGGGCGCGGTGCGAAGACCGTCACCGTGGGGCGTGATGGCCGGCTGAGTTCTCCGGAGTTGTATCACGCGTTGGTCAAGGGGTTGCTTGCCGGCGGCCTCAATGTGATCGATATCGGGATCTGTCCTTCTCCGCTGGTCTACTTCTCATTGCACACCTTGCCGGTTGACGGCGGTATCATGATTACCGGGAGCCACAACGCTGCCGAGTACAACGGGTTCAAGATTTGCGTCGGGAAAGAAGCGATTCACGGCGACGAGATTCAGGCGCTGCGGCGAGTGATGGAACAGGGGCAATTTGTCTCTGGTCAGGGAACGTTGACAGAGCACCCCATCATTCCCGACTACCTGGCCTATATTAAGAAGAGCTTTGCAGGGGTCGACGCAAAGCGATTGCACGTGGTCATTGATTGCGGCAGCGGGGTGGCAGCGCTTATTGCGAAGGATGCCCTGGAGCTACTGGGTTGTAAGGTGACGGGACTGTATTGCGAGTTGGATGGGCGATTTCCGCATCATCATCCGGATCCCACGGTGTTGGAAAATCTTGCGGACCTTATGCAAGCGGTCAAGGAGCACAAGGCGGATGTGGGTATCGGTTACGACGGCGATGCGGATCGGATCGGGGCCGTGGATGAGCATGGGCAGGTGTTGTGGGGCGATCGATTGCTCGTGATCTATTCTCGCGATATTCTGGCGGTCAAGCCGGGCAGCACCATCATCTCCGAAGTGAAAGCGTCACAGAGCCTCTACGACGATATTGCCCAGCATGGAGGCCGTCCAGTGATGTGGAAGACGGGCCATTCTCTGATCAAGGCGAAGATGAAAGAAGAGAAGGCCGTCTTGGCGGGCGAGATGTCCGGGCACATGTTCTTTGCCGATCGCTATTTTGGTTATGACGATGCGGTGTACGCCTCTTGCCGTCTCGTGGAGATTCTTGCCAAAGGCGTAAAGCCGCTCTCCGCGCTAGTCGCCGATCTTCCGGATACGACCGTGACGCCGGAAATTCGTGTGGATCTTCCCGATGCGATTAAGTTCGATGTGGTCAAGCGGGTGCGCGATCGGTTCGAAACGTATGCCAAGACCAAGCAGGGGCTTGGCCCGGAACAGCGTCGTGTTCGTGAATTGGTGACGATCGACGGCGTGCGCGCGGTCTTTGAAGATGGCTGGGGGTTGATTCGGGCGTCGAATACACAGCCCGCATTGGTGCTCAGATTCGAAGCCGCCACGCCTGCGAAACTGGATGCGATTCGTGCGATTGTAGAAGGCGAGTTGGCCGAAGCTCGTCGGGAACTCGAACGCTAGTGCCGGGGTTAGGGTCTTTGCTCCGACGGATCCTCCGTTCCAATACAACGTGCGTGCTAGCCTGGGTACTCTGCGTGCTTTCAGCCGGGACCCCCAGTTTAGTCTATGCCGATGAGAGCGCCCTTTCTTCGGCTCGCCCGTTCAGGGTGGGGGAGCGGCTGACCTACGATATTACCTTTCTGAATATCAGCGCAGGAACGGCCGTGATGGAGGTCGGTTCAGGCGATGCCGCCGGTGATCATCCGTCGGGGAAATTCATCACGACGGCTGTGTCGAGCCCCAAGGTCACCCGGTTTTTCCCCGTCGACAATCGTGTCGAATCCCTGACGGATCTGACGACGCTGTTGCCGGAACAGATGACCTTCCGGAGGCGAGAGGGGAAGAAGAAGGAAGATATCGAGTACATCTTTCATCGGAAAGACAACACCGTCTCAGCCACGCGAGGCGGGATCACGGAAGTCCTCTCGATTCCAGCCGATACCCAGGATCTGATTTCCTGCCTCTATTATGTCCGAAGCCTGTTGCCGCTCAAGCAGGGGGCATCTCAAGCCTTGACGGTCTATCACGATAAGAAGATCCGCCAAGTTGAAGTGCGGGTTGAGAAGATTGAGATGCTGGAAGGGTCTTGGGGAAATCTTGAAACAGCGCAAGTCCTTGTGATCATGCCGTTTCAAGGGATCTTTCTGAATCAGGGGAATATCCGCGTGTGGTTTACGACCGACGAGCGACGGATTCCGTTGCGCATGAAGGCCAAAGTGGTGATCGGATCGATTGTGGCCGACTTGGTGAACGGAATTCCGGAGGTCACTCACTCGAAGTAAGAGAGCGAACTTTCGTTGCCGGGATCAGGTAAACCCGCTATACTGCCTGCACTATGGGCCAATTTCCCCTTACATTAAGCCGCTTTATCATTCGCACTCAGGCTGAGCACCCGGGAGCGACCGGTGAATTTTCCAGCCTGCTGAGTCAGATCGGACTCGTCGGGAAAGTCATCGCTCATGATCTGCGCCGCGCCGGCCTGATCAACATCCTTGGTACGACCGGTGAAACCAATGTGCAAGGCGAAACCGTCAAGAAGCTGGACGAGATCGCCAATGATACCTTCCTTCGCGCGTTCCAGGGCGACGGTCTGGTCTGTGCGGTAGGCTCTGAGGAAATGGAACAGATGGTCTCTCTGCCTGAGAATTGGCCTCAGGGGAAGTACATGCTGCTCTTCGACCCTCTTGATGGGTCGACCAATACCGATTGCAATATGCCCTTGGGCTCGATTTTCTCGGTATTGAAGTATACGCGGACCGATCGCCCGCCGACGGAGAGTGATCTGCTGAAAAAAGGCGTTGAGCAGGTCGCAGCCGGGTACCTGTTGTTCGGGTCCAGTACGATGCTGGTGTATACCGCCGGACGTGGCGTGCATGGGTTTACCCTGGATCCCAGCATCGGAGAATACTTGCTCTCGCATGAACGCATCCAGATTCCCGAGCGAGGGAAAGTCTATGCAGTGAATGAGGGCAACCGTCACAAGTGGACTCCCGGCATGCAGAAGTATATCGAGTTTCTTAAGGCCCCGGACAAAGCCACCGGGCGGCCGTACAGCGGTCGATATTCGGGGTGCCTGGTCGCAGACGTGCATCGTATCCTGCTCGGCGGAGGAGTGTACCTCTATCCGGGCGAAGTGGATAAGCCGGAAGGAAAACTGCGGCTCCTCTATGAAGCCAATCCGTTGGGCCTGGTGGTGGAGCAGGCCGGGGGGCGAGCCTCTACCGGTACGACGCGCATTCTTGATATCGAGCCGAAAAAGCTCCACCAGCGGGTTCCTTTGATGATCGGCAGTCGGGGCGATGTCGAGACCGTCGAAGCCTTTACTCAGGGCCGGGCGTAAGGCGCATTCTTCACGTCATTTTCTCCGGGAGGATTGTCATGGCAGATCGGGTACGGGAAATTCTCAGTTGGTATGAAAGTGATAATGCCGGCACGAAGGCAAATCTGGCGCGTATGCTGCGCCACGGCAAGCTGGCCGGAACCGGCAAGCTCGTGATTCTGCCGGTCGATCAGGGATTCGAGCATGGGCCGGCCCGTAGCTTCGCCCCCAACCCGGCTGGCTATAATCCCCACTATCATTTTCAGCTCGGTATCGACGCGGGATGTAATGCCTACGCCGCGCCGTTGGGATTTCTGGAAGCGGGCGCCAGCCACTTTGCGGGCCAGATTCCGTTGATCCTCAAGTTGAACAACCACGATGTGTTGCACGATGAGAAAGATCCGTTGCCGTCCGTGACGAGCAGCGTCAGGGATGCTTTGCGGTTAGGCTGTGCGGCCGTGGGATTTACGATTTATCCGGGATCGGCCCATTGCAATACCATGTATGAGCAATTGCGCGCTATTACGGAAGAAGCCAAGGCCTCCGGTCTGGCGGTCGTCGTCTGGTCCTATCCGCGCGGGTCGTCGCTCAGCAAAGAGGGGGAAACGGCGATGGATGTCGGAGCCTATGCGGCGCAGATCGCCGCGCAACTCGGTGCCCACATCATCAAGGTCAAGTTGCCGACCGCCCATCTCGAGCAGGCGGCTGCCAAGAAGGTCTACGAATCGACCCAAATCCCGCTCAAGACTCTGGCAGAGCGTGTCAAGCATGTGGTGCAGAGTTCGTTCGACGGCCGCCGCATTGTGATTTTCTCCGGCGGCGCCAAGAGCGAGGACAAGAACGTGTTCGATGAAGCACGGGCCATCCGGGACGGCGGCGGGTTCGGCAGTATCATCGGGCGGAACTCTTTTCAGCGTCCGAAGGCGGAGGCGGTAAAGTTCCTCCACACGATCATGGGGATCTATTCCGGAGAAGTTCAATAATTGTTCGGTCGACGATTCATTGGATGAAGGTGGAAGCATGATGGAAACACCCACTCAGAGGCCTGAATCAAGCCGCAGCTGGATGGTCGCCGCGGTGCTGCTCACGGCGGGGATGATCATCGGATTTGTGGTGGCTTCCGATCTGGGATGGCTCTCGAACGGTCATGCCGTTCCGGATAGCGGGGTTGCCCCGCTGGTCAGGCCGGTTGCCACGGCGCCGCAGCCGGTGTTGCCGGGGATGGGAAACCTGACGTTTGTCGAGATTGCCAAGGCGGTCAAGCCGGCGGTCGTCAACATCTATGCGACCAAGACTGGTAAGGGAGAAGGCGGGGCTCATGCGACGCCGTTTGAGGATCCGTTTTTTCGCAAGTTTTTCGGCGATGAGTTTTTCCGCCGGTTTGAGCAGCAACAGCCGAAAGAAAAGAAGGAACGCGGTTTAGGGTCAGGTGTCATCGTTGAGTCGAACGGCTTGATCATCACGAACAACCATGTGGTCGGCAAGGCCGATGAAATTCGTGTGACGCTTTCGGATAAACGCGAGTTCAAAGCCAAGTTGATCGGGACCGATCCCAAGACCGACATTGCGGTTGTGAAAATCGATGCGACGGGCCTTCCAACGGTGGCGTGGGCCGACTCGGATTTGCTGGAAGTCGGCGAGTTTGTCTTAGCCGTCGGCAACCCATTCGGACTCACGCAGACGGTCACGTTGGGCATTGTCAGCGCCCTAGGTCGGGCGGCAGGGATTGCGGAGTACGAAGACTTTATTCAAACCGATGCCGCGATCAATCCGGGGAACTCCGGCGGTGCCCTGGTGAATGTGCGCGGCGAGTTGGCGGGCATCAACACCGCCATTTTCAGTCAGAGCGGCGGCAACATGGGAATCGGATTTTCAGTCCCGAGCAATATGGCCCGCTCCATCATGGATCAGCTGGTCAAGACTGGTAAGGTCGTCCGTGGCTGGCTGGGTGTGTCGATTCAAGAGTTGACGCCGGAATTGGCGAAGCAGTTCGGCGTCACCGACACCAAAGGTGTGCTGGTCAGCGATGTAATGGACGGCAGTCCGGCAAAGAAAGCCGGGGTAGAGCGCGCCGATGTGATCGTAGAGTATGACGGGAAGCCGATGGATTCTCCCACGCATCTGCGGAACGCGGTGGCGCAGACGCCGGTGGGAAAGAAAGTATCCGTCAAGCTGATCCGTGACAAGAAGCCGAAAACGATCGACCTGGCCATCGTCGAGCAGCCGAAATCCATGACGCAAGCGGGGGAGGAGGAGTCGGCTGAAGCGGCGGCGCCAACCGGCATTCTGTCCGATCTGGACGTGCGGGAGCTGACTGATGAAGTGGCCGGCCGGTACGGAATGAAGTCCGGCGAGCGCGGAGTCGTGGTGGTGCGGGTGAAGCCCGGCAGCACGGCCGAGGAAACCGGCGTCCGGGAAGGCGACCTGATTATCGAGATCAATCGGCAGCCGGTGACATCGCTGAAGACCTACGAGCGCATCGCGGCTAAGTTGCCTAAGGACGAGGCCGCGCTCATGCTGTTGAAGCGGCAGGGACGGACGATCTATCTGACGCTCCGCCCATGAAGCGCCAGAGGCGGACTCTGCTTCGCCGATGTCATGAAGAAAATGGGTGGGGATAAGGGCGGACGATGCATCGCATATTCCCGCCCATGAAGCGCCAGAGGCGGACTCTGCTTTGCCGATGTCATGAAGAAAATGGGTGAGGGGACAGGGGCGGATGATGCATGGCATATTCCTGCCCATGACAGGGTGAGAGGGTGCCCGGAGGGGCGCCATGAGGGAGAGGGGGTTCCGGTATGATATCGCGAGCCATATTTATCCTTCTCAGTGCGCTGGCGGGTATGGTTTTGTTCTTGCGGGCCGAAAGCGCCAGCGGGGCGTTCTGGTTGTACGGGTTCGGGATCGGGGCGGTCACCGGCGGACTGATCGTCGTTGGCGAATACGCATTACGAACATTGTCATTCGGTATCATTGTCGGTGCGACGGCAGGCCTGGCAGTCGGGCTCTTAATGACCGGGCTGGTCGAGTGGGTTGGCGGTGAAATCTTCGATGTGCAGACGTTCCTCTTTCACATCGGCGGACTGGTGTTTCTCCTCGGGTTCCCCTATCTGGGTTTGGTGCTGGGGGCGCGATTCGGGCAGGAGCAGTTTCCCGTGTCTCAGCCACGGGCGACCGATCTCTCCGGCAGTTCGAATGGTCTTAAAGTGCTCGATACGAGCGTCATCATCGATGGTCGCGTCGCGGACCTCTGTGAAACAGGTTTTCTGGAAGGCACGTTTTTCGTTCCGCAGTTCATCCTGCACGAGTTGCAGCATATCGCGGACTCGTCCGACTCCCTGAAGCGCGCTCGTGGCCGCCGTGGACTTGATATTCTCAATAAGATTCAGAAAATGGCGGATATCGATGTGCAGGTTGTGGAAGAAGACTTCCCGAATGTGAAGGAAGTGGATGCGAAGCTGGTCGTCTTTGCCAAGAAGAAGGGCGCGCGCATCATGACGAATGATTTGAACTTGAATAAGGTCGCCGAGTTACAGGGTGTCCGGGTGCTCAATATCAATGAGCTCTGCAATGCGTTGCGGCCGGTCGTCTTGCCGGGAGAGACCATTCGGGTGTTCGTCTTGAAGGAAGGCAAAGAAGCCGGTCAGGGCGTGGCCTATCTCGACGACGGCACGATGATCGTCGTCGACAATGCCCGACGGTGTATCGGCCGCAATGTCGATGTCGTGGTGACCAGTGTGTTGCAGACGACCGCCGGACGTATGATTTTTACCCGCTTGAAGGAAGATGCCGAGCGAGAGGAGCTGCAAGTCGCTCGTGGATAGACGTGTGGTCGCGGTCGTCCCCGCAGCCGGCAAAGGGCTGCGGATGGGCGGCTCAGTTCCGAAGCAGTTCCTCGCGTTAGGCGGTGAGCCGCTCGTCGTTCATTCTCTGCGCGTGCTGCAGTCTTCCCCGTGTATTGATCAGATCATCCTCGCCGTTCCGCAAGCCGATCTCGACTATTGTCTGAACGATCTGGCCGTGCGGTACGGATTCTCGAAAATCACTAAAGTGGTTCCTGGCGGACGGGAGCGGCAGGACTCCGTTCGCCATGCCCTCGAACATGTTCCGGAAGAAACGGAAATTGTCGTCGTGCACGATGCGGTTCGTCCGTTTCTGACGGAGCAGATGGTCGCGGAAGTGGTGGCGGCAGCACGCCGGCATGGCGGTGCCATCATCGCGCTCCCCATGCGTGATACGGTAAAGCAGGTCGGGGCTGAACATCGCATTGAGCGCACCGTCGATCGCCAGCCGCTGTGGCTGGCGCAGACGCCGCAGGCATTCCGGTGTGACTGGCTGCAGGCGGCGCATCGCAAGGCGCATGCGGAGTCGGTGCATGCAACGGATGAGGCGTTTCTTTTTGAATGGGTCGGCCATCCCGTGGTGGTCGTGGAAGGCAGCGGAGAAAACATCAAGGTAACGCGACCGGAAGATATGGTGATCGGGGAAGCGATCTTGGGCTCCCGCACTGCCGCGCGTTCGGGAGGATCGTAATGGCGACGAAGATTCGCGTGGGCTGCGGGTATGACGTGCATCCCCTTGGGGCCGGGCGAAAACTGATTCTGGGCGGGATCGAGGTGCCGCATACCAAAGGGCTGCTGGGCCATTCGGACTCCGATGTCCTGGTCCATGCCGTGTGCGATGCCTTGCTGGGAGCGATGGGCGAAGGGGATTTAGGCCGTCATTATCCCAGCTCCGATCAGAAGTACAAAGGGATCTCCAGCCTCAAGCTCCTCGAAGATGTGATGGGGAAGCTGACGAAAATGGGCTACCGGGTCGTCAATGTCGATACCATCATTGTGGCCCAAGCTCCGCGCTTGAGCACCTTCCTTGCTGCCATGCAGAAACAGATGGCGCAGGGCATGGGGATTGATGCCGATCAAGTGAACGTGAAAGTGAAGAGCGGCGAAGGCCTCGATGCGGTAGGACGGGAAGAGGGCATGCAGGCCCATGCCGTCTGTTTGATTGAGGCCCAGTCACCGTCGTAGTATAGCCCTGCCATGCTGAAAGCCATTCGACAGGATCTTCAGGCCGTCTTCGATCGGGACCCGTCGGCCACCAGCCGGTTGGAGGTCATTCTGACCTACGCCGGCTTCCACGCGCTGCTCATCTACCGAGTCGCTCATTGGTTGAAGTCCTACGGTGTGCCGTTTGTGCCGCGAGCGCTGTCGCAACTCGCCCGCTGGCTGACCGGTATTGAAATTCATCCCTCTGCCACCATTGGGACCGGATTCTTTATCGATCATGGAATGGGTGTCGTGATCGGTGAAACGGCTGAAGTCGGTGATTATGTCACGCTTTTTCAAGGCGTCACGCTTGGCGGCACCGGCAAAGAGCGCGGGAAGCGACATCCGACGCTGGGTAATCACGTGGTCGTCGGCGCCGGGGCCAAGATTCTCGGCGGCATCAAAATCGGCGACAACGTCAAGATCGGTGCAAATTCCGTCGTCATCAAAAACGTCCCGCCCAATTCCACCGTTATCGGCGTCCCGGCCCGCGTCATCAAGACACAGGGCGAACGGTTGCCCGATGTGACGATGGATCAAACCAACCTGCCCGATCCTATCAGCGACCGGTTTACCGCGCTTGAACAGGAGTTGATCGAACTCCGCAAGAAGCTGGAAAACCGCGACTCCCAGCTGCCGTTCTAGCAGGATGCTGAAAAGGTCCGCCGGCATCGTTCTCGGCTCATCACAATCCTCAACGTACCCCTGAGGGTACGCCTCCGGTTTCGATTCGCCTGCGGCCTTGTTGGACAGCCTTTTTGAGCATCCTGTGGTAATTGTAGTTCCAAGATTGCTGGAAATACTCGCGCCATATTTTTTTGCACACCGAATTTGTCAGAAGCCTGCTAGGAGCCTGTCCGAGTAATGTGCATTTTGGACTGGACAGGCAGCGGGCATTGTGGTTTCTAGGCGGCATGGCTAAAACATTCAAATCCTGGGACGTCGATCAGCCGGTACTGCTCCCTCCGTCCGTGCAGGAGCTGG